>CAIYZB010000064.1 GCA_903930545.1 uncultured Alphaproteobacteria bacterium | reverse complement strand
GGCGTTGCTGAAGGAAGAAGAGAAAGGCCGGGCCCAGGCCAAACATCACGGCTGGGTGGCGATAGAGCCGATAGCCCAGACGCTTGAGGCGGGGCAGGGCCAGGTATTCTTCCACCGTCAGCATTTCGATCACCCCGAGACCCCGGCGATCGAGATTGCCCGATGTGGCGTGGTGCTGGGCGTGGGTGTGACGCCAGTAGTCATAGGGGGTAAGGGTCAGCAGGCCGATCAGGCGTCCCACCCAGTCATTGGCAGCCCGGGCCTCGAAAAAGGCCCCATGGCCACAGTCATGCTGGATCATGAACAGGCGCACGAGGAATGCCGCGGCTGGAACCGTCAGGATCAGGGCAAGCCACCAAAGTCCGAACTTCACGGCTGTCCAGCCCATGGTCCAGAGAACGGCCAGGCAGACCGCCGTCAGGATCAGCTCGAACAGGCTGCGTTTCACATCTGGCTTGCGGTACTCGGCGAGCTTCCGGTTCCAGTCCGCCGATTTATCCTGCTCAGTCACGCGATCGCCTTCTGACCTGTTCATCGAATCCATCCGGAGATAGTCCGGTCTTAAACGGACCGGAATGCAAACGGGATTCACCTGCCGGGTCCCATCCGGAATCAACAAACATCCTTGCACCCCATTACGACGATTTAACGATGGGTGGCTTTCGCTGATTGCATGCGGTCCCTAGGGTCGGCGCAATCGCCACACCGCTTGAGGACCTCTCCATGGATCGCCGTCATCTGCTTCTTTCTGCTGGTGCTAGCCTGGCCCTGGCTGGCTGCGCCGTGCGTGCCGCCCCCAAGCCCGTCGCGGCCGTGGCCCCGCCTGCACCCGCCCCCTTGCCTGTGGTGCCCACGCCCCAGGAGCAGTTGAGCGCCCTGCTGGACCAGATCTTCAAGGAGACCCTCGACCAGTCGCCCGAATTCGTCACGGCCCTTGGTCTCGACTCCGGTGACCGGGCCCAGGCCAAGTTCAAACTCTCCGATGCCTCCCTGGCCGCGGGCGAAAAGGACAAGGCCCTCACCGCAGACCAACTGCGCCGTCTGAAGGCCATTGATCGCTCTGCCCTGTCGGGTCTCGCGGCGGTCAATTACGACACCGTCCTGTTCAGCCTGCAGAATGCCGCCGAAGGCAATCGCCGGTTCAATTACGGCTCCAATGGCGGTGGCCAGCCCTATGTCCTGTCCCAGCTTACCGGATCCTATCAGGGCACGCCGGATTTCCTGGGTTCGACCCACGTCATCGAGACAGCCACCGATGCCGATGCCTATCTCTCCCGACTGGAAGCCTTCGGCAGCCAGATGGACCAGGAACTGGAGCGGGCCCGGCACGATGTAGGCCTCGGGGTCATTCCCCCCGATTTTGTCATCGAACGCACCCTGACCCAAATGAAGGGCCTGGTCAGCGAGCCGGCGGCTTCACCCCTGGTGAGCCAGCTGGCCACCAAGCTGAAGGCCAAGAACATCTCCGGTGATCAGGTGGCCCAGGCCTCGGTCCTCTATCGCGACAAGGTCCGCCCTGCCATCGAACGCCAGATGGCCTTCATGAAGGGCCTCCAGCCCAAGGCCGTCCATGATGCCGGGATCGGTCGTCTGCCGGATTCCCAAGCCTATTATGAACTGGCCCTGCGCCAGTCCACGACCACCAACCTGACCCCGGCGCAGATCCACCAGATCGGTCTGGAACAGGCCAAGGAACTGTCGGCCCGGGCCGACACCATCCTTCGCAAGGAAGGCTATACCAGGGGCACCGTAGCCCAGCGGATCCAGGGCCTCTATCGCGCCAAGAAATACCTCTATCCCAATACGGATGCGGGCAAGGCCAAGCTGCTGGTGGACCTCAATGCCCAGGTCCAGGCCATGAGCAAGCGCCTGCCGGACTATTTCGGCATCCTTCCCAAGGCCCCTCTCGAGATCAAGCGGGTTCCGACCTTCATCGAGGCTGGTGCACCGGGCGGCTATTACAACCAGCCGACCCTGGATGGATCGCGTCCTGGCATCTACTGGATCAATCTGCGCGACACCGCGGAGTATCCGTCCTGGAGCCTGCCGACCCTGACCTATCATGAGGGTGTTCCAGGCCATCACCTGCACCTGTCCCTGCAACAGGAAACCGACCTGCCCATGATCCGCCGGGCCAGCTTCCTGTCGGCCTATGGCGAGGGCTGGGCCCTCTATGCCGAGCTCCTGGCCAAGGAAATGGGGGTCTATGAGAACGATCCCATCGGCGAGATCGGCTACCTCCAGTCCGCCCTGTTCCGCTCCGGTCGTCTGGTGGTGGACACAGGCCTGCACGCCATGGGCTGGAGCCGTGAAAAGGCCATTGCCACCATGCGCTCCATCGATGGCAGCCCGGAGACGGCCGCCGCGACGGAGATCGAACGCTACTGTGTCTGGCCGGGTCAGGCCTGCAGCTACATGGTGGGCAAGCTGACCTGGGTGCGCCTGAGGGAAAAGGCCAAGGCCGCCCTGGGCGACAGGTTCGATATCCGTGCTTTCCACGATGCCGGGCTGCAATCGGGCTCGACTCCGCTCACCGTGCTGGAAAGCGTGATCGACGCCTATATCGCCCGGGCCAAGGGCTGATCTGACAGGACCCTACACCATGAGCCAGATGGATCGTCGCCTCTTCCTTGCATCCTCCGCCGGGGCGGCCCTGGCCGCTGCCAGTCCGGCCCTGGCTCAGGCCAGTGAGGATGGCCGCCTGCGCAGTCTGCTGGACGGCTATTTCGAGGCCATGGTGGACGAGAGTCCGGAACGCGCTACCGGCCTTGGCCTGGACAAGGGGGCGCGGACAGCCCTCAAGAGCCAGCTCGACGATGCTTCAGCGGCTGGTCGCGAACGCCGCCTGGCCCTGGCCGCCAAGCGGGTCGAGGGCCTCAAGGCCATCGACCGCGCCGCCCTGTCCGCCCCGTCCCGCGTCGATTATGACGTGGTCCTGTACCAGAACGAAAACGCAGTCCGCGCTGGCCGGGCCTATAGCTTCGGTTCAGCGGGGGGCCGGTTCAGTCCCTATGTGATCAGCCAGCAGGACGGGGCCTATCAGGACATCCCGGACTTCATGGACAACCAGCACCGGGTCCAGACCCCGGCGGATGCCGAGGCCTGGCTGTCGCGTCTGAAGGCCTTTGCCCGGGTCCTGGATCAGGATCTCGAGGGCTTCCGCAGCGATGTGGCGGCGGGCATTGTGCCGCCGGACTTCACCTGCGACCTGGCCCTGGCACAGATGCGCGCCTTGAGGGATCAGCCAGCGGACCAGACCATCATGGTCACCTCCCTGGTGGGCAAGGCAAAGGCCGCAGGCCTGACCACCCAGTATGGCCCGGCCGCCACCGCCATTGTTTCCAGTGAAATCTTCCCGGCCCTGGATCGCCAGATCGCTGCCCTGACCAAGGTTCGCGCCACCGCCACCTCCGATGCAGGGGTCTGGAAGTTCAAGGACGGGGCCGCCTATTACGCTGATGCGGTCAAGGCTTCGACCACGACCAACCTCACCCCGGACGAGGTCCACCAGCTGGGTCTCGACCAGGTGGCCGAGATCACCGCGCGTCTGGATGTTATCCTCAAAGGTCAGGGCATGACCACGGGATCGGTGGCTGACAGGCTCTCGGCCCTGAACAAGGACCCTGCTCAGCTCTACGCCAATGATGATGAGGGTCGCGCGGCCCTCATCGCCGACCTCAATGTCCAGGTCGCGGCCATGATCGCCCGCCTGCCCCAGGCCTTCCGCACCCTGCCCAAGGCGAAGGTCGAGGTGAAGCGGGTGCCCGCCTTCATCCAGGACGGGGCCTCAAATGGCTATTACCAGTCCGCGGCCCTGGACGGATCGCGCCCGGCGGCCTTCTTCATCAATCTGAAGAACACCGCAGAATGGCCTCGCTACAACCTGCCGACCCTGGTCTTCCACGAGGCCACCCCGGGCCACCACCTGCAGATCGCCCTGGCCCAGGAAAGCACCCGAATCCCGATCATTCGCCGGGCAGGCGGCGGCTTTTCCGCCTTCTCGGAGGGATGGGCCCTCTATGCCGAGCAGCTGGCCGACGAGATGGGCACCTATGCTTCAGACCCTCTCGGTCAGGCGGGGTACCTGCAGAGCCTGCTGTTCAGGGCCTGCCGTCTGGTGGTGGATACCGGTCTGCACCACAAGCGCTGGAGCCGTGAAAAGGCCACCGCCTATATGGTTTCGGTCACGGGCTATGCCCAAAGCCGCGCCCAGCGGGAGGTCGAGCGTTACTGTGCCTCGCCCGGTCAGGCCACCAGCTACAAGGTGGGTCACACGGTCTGGGTACGTCTGCGGGAACAGGCCAAGGCCAAGCTGGGGTCACGTTTTGATCTCAAGGCCTGGCACGATGCGGCCCTGTTGTCGGGGTCCATGCCCCTGACGGTTCTGGAACGGAATATGGGGGACTGGCTGGCTGGCCAGTCAGCCTAGCCCCAGGACTCCTTGGCCCCGGAACGACGCCCCATCACCCTGACCGGTTCTTCCGCCAGGGCGGTGAGGGGTTGGCCCGGTTCGTCCGTGCCGGCCCCGTAGAGCCAGCCCTGGGCAAAGTCGACACCGGCCCTGCGGACCGCATCCTCGGCCGCCGGGGTCTCGACCATCTCGGCCAGGGTCTTGACCCCCAGCTCGCCGCACATGGTGACCAGGTGGCGGATGAAGGTGGATTCCCGGCCGCCGTGCTGGAGCTCGCGGATATAGCGTCCGTCGATCTTCACCACGTCCAGGGTCAGCTGCTGCAGATAGGCCAGGGAGGCGGCTCCCGCGCCGAAGTCATCCAGACAGACCATGACGCCCTGCTTGCGCAGGACCTGAAGGTGGCGGTCGGCCAGGCCCAGGTCCTCGATGGCGGCGCTTTCGGTCAACTCGATGATGAGGCGATCCTTGGCCTTGGGGTATTTCTTCAGGATGCGGGTCACCCCGTCCA
The DNA here is from genome assembly GCA_903930545.1 of uncultured Alphaproteobacteria bacterium. Classification (GTDB taxonomy): domain Bacteria; phylum Pseudomonadota; class Alphaproteobacteria; order Caulobacterales; family Caulobacteraceae; genus Phenylobacterium. The sequence continues at coordinate 1,622 of CAIYZB010000064.1, read as the reverse complement.
CAAAGCTGGTGGAAACGATGGAGCGTCCCGAAACATTGGCGGCCAGGCGGAACTTGGCGTTCGAGGCCAGCTTCTGGACGGTCTGTTCGACGACGGCGAGGTCGAGAGGTTCGATCAGATCCAGTTCCTCGGCCATCCGGATCATGGGGAAGGGAGAGTCGTTCTCCCCGAACCGAACCAGCACCTCGTGGTGATGCAGAACGCAGTTGGCCTTCAGATTGACCACGGGCTGGAAGACCAGCCGGAACTGCTTGTCATTGACGGCATTGCCCAGGGCCCCGACGTCCGTCAGCGTGCGCTTCACAGAGCGGTTGATGGCCTCGTCGAGGGAGTGGGGCGGACAGCCTGGCATGCCTTCCTTGATGAAGACATCGAGGGCATAGCGGATGGCCCGGATTGCCTGGCCTGAAGGCGCATCGGTGTTCAGGGCTATGGCCTGGGCGACCGCATGGACCCCCTGGTCAGGACCCAGTGAGATCAGTTTGAGCAGACGCTGGCTCAGATGGTCGGGAGACTCACCCTTGCTGTGGATCACGGCGAAGCGGTCGTCGCCCAGCCTCGCGGCGGCCGATCCCCCGTGGGACTGCGCCAGCAAGGCACCGGCCAGTCGTTCGTCAAGGGCGGCCTGGGCGTCGGGCCGGAGTCTCTTCTTGTGGGCCTCCAGGCCCGAAGTCTCGATCAGGGCCAGTTCCAGCTCCAGACCCGTCGCCCGGGCCGTCTCGACCAGGGACGCAGTGACCGTCTCGAAATTCTGGGCATCCTGCAGGCCGTGAACCGACTTTGGGGCGGCCCGTGACAGGGCGCAGGAATAGGCCTGGTCATTGCCCGGCAGGCAGAAGACCGACAGGCTGGCGGCGCGGTGGTTCCCGCTCGGATCAAGGGCGGCGAGGCTGACCGTGACCGGGCCTGCGCGGCGACCTTCGGTGAGGCCATCGAACAGGGCCTCCACCAGGACCTGATCCTTGGCATTGATGAAGTCCCGCCAGGCGCGGCCATTCAGGGCGGTTTCCTGGGAGCCGGAGAGGGCTTCGGAGGCACCGAGGGCGAAGACAATCTTGCCATCCCGGCTGATTTCCATCAGCAGGTCGGCGCTCGCGAATGCGAAGCCCAGCAGGCGGTGCGTTTCCAGCGGCAAGCGATGGGCTCCCTCAAGTGAACTCCAGGATGCAGCCCTGTCCTTAAATTCAAGTTGAAGCGACCCGAGATTTTGAACTTATTCAGGCGGTAGCCAGAGGATTTTACCGGTTTCATGCAAAATCTCCGCGATCGGCCTACCGTCCGGGTTCTGTTGTTTGACCCAGGTCATCGCCTTCTGCTGATGAAGGGGCGTCTGACCCATGCGGCCAACGCGCCGTCCTGGTGGTTCACCGTCGGGGGCGGAATGGAGGCGGGCGAGACGGTCGAGGAGGCCGCCCGCCGCGAGATCGCTGAAGAGTCAGGGTTTCATGACATCCGCCTCGGGCCCGTCGTCTGGCAGCGCGAGGGCATTGGTCAGCTGAGCGATGGCGAGCGGGTCATGTTTCGGGAACATTATCTGGTGGCCCACTGCCCCGGCGGTGAACCCGTCCGGGATGGCTGGGAGCCCCACGAGGTCGCCCTGGTGGACGATCTGCGCTGGTGGC
>CAIYZB010000063.1 GCA_903930545.1 uncultured Alphaproteobacteria bacterium | reverse complement strand
GTTCCAAAATCTCCTCGTCCGGATCGCTCAATCGTCACCTCGCCAGGGCGGGCTCCCGCAGCCCTGGGGTTGTTGGGGTTAGTGATCAGGGTGGAGACCCGGCGCCAGACACCCTGGCGGAGGACCCTGTGAAGGACGAACAGACCGTTGAAACCGAGACATCTTTAAACTCTGGGCGAAGGTGCGGGAGCAGCACCGACCCCTTTTCAACGGCCAGGGTCAGTATTTCCGTCGATCAGGATGGCAGGATGATGTCATAGGCCCGGCGCGCCCGCTTGCGGGCCGTCGCCAGACGTGTCTTCAGGCCCCGGACGTCCCGCGCCTGACCTGCCCTGGCCAGGAGAGTCCGGAAGGCCTTGGGTTCGTCCTCCGGATCGGCCCCGTCCGGCAGGGCGACCTTCAGGAGCTGGGTCAGGTTCTGTTGCAGGGTCCAGGCCGCAAGCAGATCCTTCACCGCATCGGCCGGCGCCAGCCCCCCCCCAGAAAGGGCCGCCAGCACCTCTGCCGTATTCGGAGCCAGAGGACCACCATCAGCCCCATGGATCAGCTGCAGATACTGGGCGGCAAACTCGATATCGACAAAGCCGCCCGGCGACAGTTTCAGGTCCCAGTCCCCCCGGGGCGGACGTTCTCGGGCCATCAGGTCGCGCATCTCCAGCACGTCCTGCAAAATCTGCGCAGCGACACGCGGACGCCTCAGCACACCTTCCAGCACATCACCGACAGCGGTGCCAAAGCTCGCAGAGCTGGCCCAGACAACCCGCGCTCTGGTCAGGGCCATATGCTCCCAAGTCTCGGCCTCGCCCCCGTGATAGGTCTCAAAGGCCTGGAAACTCACTGCCACCGGCCCCTTGGAGCCGCTGGGACGCAGCTTCATGTCCACCTCGTAGAGTTCCCCCTCCCCCGTCGGGATCGACAGGGCGGCGATCAGCCTCTGGGTGAAGCGGCCATAGAAAACATCAGGGCTCAGGGACTTCAGACTGGAGACGGAATCGGACCGATAGAGGGTCATCAGATCGAGGTCCGATCCGGCATTCATTTCCCGCGACCCGCACTTGCCCAGGGCCACCACTGCCACCTCGCCCTCAAGGGTGCCGGCCAGGCGTTCCACCTCGGCCAGGGCGACCGGTGCCAGGGTGCCGATACAGACATCAGCCAGACTAGCAAAGGCGCGGCCGGCAGCCTCGGCCGTTGCCGAACCGCTCATGACCTGAACCCCGACCCGGAAGGATTGTTCGCGGTGGACCCGGCGGACCACGTCCATGGCCGGCTCGAACTCGGTCACTCCGCGCATGGCCTCGGCCATGGCCCGGGCGTCCTCTCCGTCGGACAGGGACTCGAAAAAGCCTGGGTCAAGCATGGCATCCAGGGCCGCAGGTCGCCGGGCCAGGGTGCGGGCCAGCTTTGGGGCAAAGGCCATGACCTGGACCACCAGCTCGAACAACCGGGGCTGGGCCAGGAACAGGGACTGGAGCTGCACACCGGAGCCAATACGCGAGAAGAAGTCCTCGAAGCGTGTGAAGGCAGCGTCTGGTGCGCCAGTCGCTTGGGCGGCGTCCAGCAGGCGAGGTGCCAATCGGGTGAAGAGCTCGCGCCCTCGCTCCGTGCGGGTGGCCGAGATATGGCCATGATGCCAGGCCCGGATGGTCTGGGCGATCCGGGGTGGACTGGAAAAGCCCATCCGCCCGAGGGTCTTCAGGGTCTCCGGATCATCCTCGACCCCCGTAAAGATCAGACTGCCGAACCGGGAGGACAGGGGTTCCTCGTCCGGGAACAGTTCCCCATAGCGTCGGTTCACCGACTTCAGGGTCCGCTCGATGAAGGCGTCGAAACTGCGCAGATTGCCGTAGCCCATGAGGGCAGCGACCCGTTTGCGTTCGGTATCTGACTCCGGCAGGCGGTGGGTCTGTTCGTCCGCCAGCATCTGGATGCGATGCTCGGCGGCCCGCAGAATGCCATAGGCCTCGGTCATGTCCCGGGCCGCGGCATCAGTGACATGGCCAGCCAGGCGCAAGGCCTCAAGAGCCTCAAGGGTGCGACATGACCTGAGTTCCGGATGGCGGCCTCCCAGGATCAGTTGCTGGGTCTGGACATAGAACTCGATCTCCCGGATGCCGCCCCGACCGAGTTTCAGATCCATGCCCTTGGCGGTCAGGCGGTCATCGACCTTATGGACATGGATCTGGCGCTTGATGGAATGGATGTCGGCAATGGCGGCGAAGTCGAGGTTCTTGCGCCAGATGAAGGGCAGGAGCTCGGCAAGAAAGGCCTGACCTCGGGGGATGTCCCCCGCACAGGCCCGCGCCTTGATGAAGGCCGCCCGTTCCCAGTTCTGGCCGACGGTCTCGTAATATTCCAGGGCGGCCGGCACCGGCACGGCGGGAGGGGTCGAGCTGGGATCAGGGCGAAGCCTCAAGTCCACCCGAAAGACATAGCCCTCCGCTGTGCGATCCTGCATCAGGTCCGCGACGCGCTGGGTCAAGCGCACCGCAAAACCCTGGCTCTCCACCCCTTCGGCCAGGGGCAGGAGGTCAGGCTCATAGAAGACGGAAAAGTCGATATCGCTGGAATAGTTGAGCTCGAAAGCCCCGTGTTTGCCCATGGCGATGCAGAAATAGCCGGGAACGGGTCCGTCAGCTCCCAACCCGAGCAGGGTCAGGCGACCGGCCTCGACCTCCTCCCGGGCGGCGAGGGTCAGGGCTGCTTGCAGGGCCACGTCTGCGAACCGGGCCAGGGCACCCGTCACCTGGTCCAGGGTCCAGACCCCGCCCAGATCGGCCAGGGCGGTCAGAAGGTGAGCCTCCTGTTTCAGCAGCCTCAGACCGGCCTTGGCACCGGCGAGGGGCGCCCTGGCGACGGACCGGGTGCGCGCCAGAAGGTCCTCAAGCCTGAGGTCGGGGTCCGTGGTCAGCAGGTCCACAAGACGGTCCGGATTTCGCCGCGCCAGGCCAGCCAGATAGGCTGAGGCGCTGAAGACCGGTGCAAGCAAGGGCCAGGCCTCAGCCAGCCGATCTTCCACCAGGGCCTGTAGCCGCCCGGCCGCCTTGGCGTCGGCCAGAGGACCGCAGGGGGTCATCAAATCGATCAGACGATTCATGTGACCAGTCTGCGCCCGACCGGCGCTGGACACTAGCCGACCCGCGGCAGAACCAGGGCGACCCTGAGGCCAGGACCGATCTCGCCCACCTTGCCCGGCCCCTCGGCCAGCTCGAGGCGACCGCCATGGGCCTCCGCCACAGCGGCGACAAGGGACAGGCCAAGGCCGGAGCCGGGTTCATTGCGGCTGTTCTCCAGCCGGACGAACCGCTGCACGACCCGCTCGCGGTCCGCATCCGGCACCCCGGGCCCGGTGTCAGTGACCGAAAACTCGACCTCGCCAGAAGAGCGGCGACGCACCCGCACCATGATGGCCCCACCGGCCGGGGTGTATTTCACGGCATTGTCCAGGATGTTGGACAGGGCCTGGGCCAGGAATTCCTGATTGCCCCGGACCTGAAGGTCGCGATCCAGTTCGGCGGCGAAGTCGATGTCCTTGTCTTCGCAGAGGGGCTCATAGAGTTCGCAGATGTCACTTCCCAGGGCAGCGGGGTCCATGAGGATCTGACCCGGTGCCTGACCGGCTGCCTGGAGCCGGGCGATGGACAGCACCGCCCCGAAGGTCTTCAGCACCCCGTCTGTGTCCTCCAGGGCCTGGCCCAGGGCGTGCTCAGCGTCCCCCTTGCCGGCCTCGACGTCCAGAAAGGCGACCTCAAGGCGGGCGCGCAGCCGGGTCAGGGGCGATCTCAGATCGTGGGCGATGGCATCACCGGCGTGGCGGTGTCCGGCCATGGAGCGTTCAAGGCGATCCAGCATCTCGTTGAGACCCTCGGCCAGCTCATCGAATTCATCGCCGGTTCCGCGCACCTCGGCACGGGCAGCAAGGTCGCCATTGCGAACGGCAGAGACCACTTCGGTGAGATGAGCCATGGATCGGCTGACATTGCGGCTGACCAGTCCGCCGCCGGCCAGACCCAGGACGACGACCAGGGCACCTGCCCCCCACAGCGCCCGGATGATCTTGCCCACATAGGCCTGGTCCTGGCCGACATCGGCCCCGACGAAGAGAACCTCGCCATTGGTCAGGCGCTCCTGAAGACCCCGGGCCGGATGGCGGGTCTGGCGCAGCTGGGCGTCGAGGTCGGTGACCTGAAAACTGACCCAGGTCGGCTTACCGGTGAAACCGTCCACCGGGCTTTCCTCGATGGAGCCTGAGATGCGCTTTCCGTCGGGAGCCAGCAGAAGATAGAGGAAGGGCCGCTCTGCAGCCGCCCGTTCGATAAGGCTGACATTCAGACCCGTCACACCGGCCCGGTCATAGGCACCTTCGAGGGAGCGGATCTCGCGGACAATGTCCTGCTCGGTTCGCCGCGTCGCCTCACCGGCCGTAGCCACATAGATATAGGCCAGGAAGGCACTGGCCGCGGCGGCGAACAGAGCCAGGAAGAGCAGGGTCAGCCGAAAGGCCGTGGTGCGGAACAGGGCAGGCAGGCGCATGGGCGCGCCCGGCCCCTAGGCTTCGAGGCGGTAACCCGCCCCGCGAACCGTCTGCAGCATGGGTCGGTCAAAGCCCTTGTCGATCTTGGACCTCAGACGCGAGACATGGACATCGATGACATTGGTCTGGGGATCGAAGTGATATTCCCAGACCTTTTCCAGCAGCATGGTGCGGGTCACGGACTGTCCGGCATTCCGCATCAGATATTCCAGCAACTGAAACTCCCGTGGCTGGAGATCGATCTCCTTGCCCTGGCGGTGCACGTTGCGCCCGATGAGATCCATTTCCAGATCCCCGACCCGGAGAAGGGTCTGGACCGAGCCCGTCTCACGACGGCGCGACAGGGCCTCGACCCGGGCGATGAGCTCGGCAAAGGCATAGGGCTTGACCAGATAGTCGTCGCCCCCGGCCTTCAGACCCGCCACCCGGTCATTGATCTCTCCAAGCGCCGAGAGAAAGAGGACCGGGGTCTGGTCCCCTTCCCGCCTCAGGGTCTCGATGAGGGTGACGCCGTCCATGCGCGGCATCATCCGGTCAACGATCATCACGTCGAACTCACCTGCCTGGGCGGCCGCGAGGCCATCCATCCCGTCATTGGCACGGGTAATGGTGTGACCGCCCTCGCTGAGACCACGATCCATGGCCTCTGCGGCGTCCAGGTCATCTTCGACGATCAGAATGCGCATTTGGTCTCCTGACCTAGCCTGCGATCTTCAGGGGCAGGAACGAGGTGCGCCCCCCACGATGGACACCGACTAGAACACTGGTGCGACCGGCCTTGCGGGCAGCATCCACCACAGCGGCGAAGTCGGCGGCGGAATTGACGTCGCGGTCGCCGGCGCGGGTCACGACATCGCCCTTTCTCAGGCCGCGCTGGGCCGCATCGGAGGACTGGTCAACGCTGTCCACCATCATGCCCCGCACGGTCGGACCAATGCCGAACTTCTGGCGAGAGGCTGCATCCAGAGGGGCAAGGGCAAGGCCAAGCACCACCGGACGCTGGGCCGAGGGGCCCTGCTCCTGTTCGCCCTTGGCGCCACCGCCCTGATTATCATTGGCCGCCAGTTCCTTTTCGGTGGGACGCACGCCCGAGCGCACCTCCACCGTCCGGGGCTTGGCATCGCGCAGGATGGACAGTTTCAGCGTGTCACCAGCCCGCGCCTTGGCGACTTCACGGGTCAGCTCCGAGGAGGTCTTGACCGCTACGCCATTCACCGCGACCACCACGTCACCCGGCAGCAGACCTGCCTTGGCCGAGGGACCTCCGGGAACCAGGTCAGCGACAATGGCCCCACGCTGCTTGCCCAGACCCTGGGCCTCGGCCATCTCGGCGGTGAAATTCTGGATCGAGGCCCCGATATAGCCGCGGGTCACCTTGCCCGCGGCAATCAGCTGGCGGGTCGTGGCGTCGGCCACATCGGCGGGAATGGCAAAACCGATCCCCACAGACCCACCGGAGGGGGAATAGATGGCGGTATTGACCCCGATCACCCGTCCATAGACGTCAAAGGTCGGGCCACCGGAATTGCCGCGATTGATGGAGGCGTCGATCTGGATGTAGTCGACGAAGGTCTCGCCGATGTCACGACCATAGGCCGAGATGATCCCGGCCGTGGCCGTGCCACCGAGGCCAAACGGATTGCCCACGGCAATGACCCAGTCCCCGACCCGGGGGCGGGCGGCGTCTTCGAAGTTCACAAAGGGGAAGTTGCTGCCCTTGACCTTGAGGACTGCGAGGTCCGTGCCTTCGTCGCGTCCGACAATGACGGCATCCAGTTCGGTCTCGTCCTTGAGGATGACCTTGATCTCCTCGGCATTCTCAACGACGTGGTTGTTGGTGACGATATAGCCGTCTGCAGAGATGAAGAATCCGGACCCGGAGGATTGCTGGGTCGGAAGGCGCGGCTGGCCCACACCGGGCCGCCCAGGGGTCGGCGTCCCCTCCTCGTCCCCGTCACCCGGCTGTTGCGGCACGACATTGAAGGGGAAGTTCTCGAAACCCGGCACCTTGCGCAGGGTCGAGGCCTCGACCTTGGAGGTCACATTGATGGAGACCACCGCCGGGCTCACCTTGTCGACAATATCGGCAAAGGACAGGGGTGCCCCGGGCGGGGGGGCGAAGATTGGCGCTGTCGAGGCCTTGATAAGATTGCCACCTTCAACCCGGCGGCCACCGAGCTCCTGGTGGCCGAAGGCTGCACCCGCGACCGCGGCCGTGGCGATGCTGACACCCGCCAGGGCGCCCAGGAGATAGCCGTTCTTCTTCGAGGTCATATGTCTTCAATTCCCTGTGGAACCGGCTCCCGCCAAGGGGCTCCGTCCCGACAACCCAGCTTCGATGCCTGAGAGAACCATGTCTCTCAAGTTACGTTTAGGTCACGCTAAGATGCAGCAAGACGACAGACTTTTGGCCTAATCTTGTCCATTGGCCAGTTCCTTGAGCCTTGCGGTCTCTTTTTCCGAAAGTTCGGCCTCTACGGGCACCGGCCTGAGCCGTCCACGGAGCAGCAGGCCACCGGCCAGCAGCACCAGGAGTGGCGCGCCCCAGAGCAGTCCGTTGGTCCAGCTGAAGGCCGGCTTCAAAAGGACGAACTCCCCGTAGCGGGAAACCAGATAGGCCTTGACCTCGGGGTCGCTGCGTCCTGCCGAGACCTGTTCCCGCACGAGGCGGCGAAGGTCGGCAGCGAGTTCCGCGTCGGAGTCGTCGATGGACTCGTTCTGACAGACCATACACCGGACCTGGCTGAACAGGGCCCGGGCGCGGGCCTCCTGACCAGGGTCAGGCAGTCGGTCCGCCGGGTCGGATGCTGCGGCCATGCAGAACAGGGCAGCCAGGACCAGGGCAAGGCGACGCATCACGCCCCCGCCTTGCGCTTCTGGCCGACACCCAGACGAAGGCGCCGATCTGACAGGGAGATCAGCCCACCTATGGCCATGATCAGAGGGCCCAGGAAGATCAGACTGGCCAAGGGGTTCCAATAGGCCCGCACCAGCCAGACCGGGGCCGTAGCTGTCGCGCGGCGTTCCCCCAAGACAACATAGAGATGGTTGAGCCCCTGAAGGCAGATGGCCACTTCAGACGTGGTCTGACCACCCGCCGGATAGAAGCGTCGCTCCGGCGCGGGACGGCAGATCAGGGTCTCGCCGCGATAGGCCCTGAGCATCCCGCGCTCAGCCTCGTAGTTCGGGCCTTCGACACCCTGGATGCGGTCAAGGACGAGATGATAAGCCCCGACATCGAGGGTCCCGCCGACAGGCAGAACTTCTGCCGCCTCGACCTTCCAGCCGGTCTCGAAACAGGCCCCAAGAATGAACACCCCTAGGCCGAGATGGGCCAGGGTCATGCCCCAGGCACCGCGGGGCAGGCCGATGAGGCGGCGCAGGGTGGTCGACCCGTCACCCTTGAGAGCCTGGGTGCGCTCAGCCAGCTCGGCAAGGGCCCCGAGGATGAGCCAGGCTCCGAGGCCGATGCCTGCGGCGGAGAAGGCTTTCCGGGGCTGCACCAGTCCGTAGGTCAAAAGACCGATCGCCACGGCAATGAGGGCAGCAACCCAGAGCCGCTGATAGACGCCGCGGGCGTCGCCGCGCTTCCAGGCCAGGAGGGGTCCGGCGGGCAGGATCACGGCCAGGGCCGCCATCAGGGGGGTGAAGGTCAGATTGAAGAAGGGCGGCCCCACGGAGATGGCTTCCCCGGTCATGGCCTCGCGGATCAGGGGAAAGAGGGTGCCCAGAAGCACCGTCGCCGTGGCGGCAGCCAGCAGGATATTGTTGAGGACCAGGGCGCTTTCCCGACTGATGGGGGCAAAGACCCCACCAGGCGTGAGGGCAGGCGCCCGCCAGGCAAAGAGGGCAAAGCCCAGGCCTGCGGTCACTCCCAGGATCATCAGCAACAGGACCCCGCGGGTCGGGTCCACCGCAAAAGCATGGACCGAGGTCAGGACACCGGAGCGCACGAGGAAGGCGCCGAGCATCGAGAAGGTGAAGGCCGCCAGGGCCAGGAAGACGGTCCAGCCGGTCAGGGCACCGCGCTTTTCGGTCACAATGGCCGAGTGAAGCAGGGCCGTGGCGATCAGCCAGGGCATGAAGCTGGCATTTTCGACGGGATCCCAGAACCACCAGCCGCCCCAGCCCAGCTCGTAATAGGCCCAGAAGGCCCCAAGCGTGATACCGACGGTGAGCATGCTCCAGGCGGCCAGGGCCCAGGGCCGGACCCAGCGGGCCCAGGCGGCATCTACCTTGCCCTCGACCAGGGCCCCGACGGCCAGGGAAAAGACCACCGACATGCCGACATAGCCTGCATAGAGAAAGGGCGGATGGAAAGCGAGCGCCGGGTCCTGGAGCAGCGGGTTGAGGGAACGCCCCTCCACCGGTGCGGGCAGCAGGCGCATGAACGGGTTTGAGGCAAAGACTGTATAGGCCAGGAAAATGGTCCCGAGCCCGCCCTGGGTCGCCACAGTCATGGCTTTCAGCCCCAGGGGCAGACCGCGCCCTTGTACGGCCACCGCAGCCCCGAAGCCGGTGAGGGCCAGGCACCAGAGCAACATGGAGCCCTCATGGCTGCCCCAGGTGGCGGCGACCCGGTAGAGCAACGGCTTTTCGGAATGGGAATTGGCCGCGACATTGGCCACCGAGAAATCGGAGGTCACAAAGCTGAACATCAGGGCGCCAAAGGCAACGGCGACCGCGGCAAAGGCGGCGAGTGCAGCGCCCTCCCCTGCTGAGGCCATAACCCGCGAGCGTAGGAAACGTCCGGCCAGGGACAGGCCCATCTGAACCGCCGACAGGGTCAGGGCCAGGATCAGGCAGAATGCGCCCAGTTCAACGATCATTTGGGATAGGCCGCCTTGGCACCGTCACCGCGCCATTCGCCCTGAGCCTTGAGGGCCTTGGCGACGTCCCGGGGCATATAGCGTTCATCGTGCTTGGCCAGGACCTGCTTGGCCTCGAACTCGCCCTCGGCGGTGAAATGGCCCGTGGCAACAATGCCCTGCCCTTCGCGGAACAGATCCGGCAGATCGCCGGAGAAGGTCACATGACTCTCTGCCGTCTGGTCGGCCACGGTGAACTCCACCCGGCCATCGGGATGCTTGACCACACTGCCCACCTTGACCAGCCCGCCAAGCTGGATCGAGCGCCCCGGCGGTGGCTTGGCGACGAGCGCCTGGGAGGGGGTGTAGAAGAACGAGATAGAGTCGCGCATGCCCCAGAGGGTCAGGCCGACGGCGAGGATCAGGACCGGCGCAATGGCCGCAACAAGGGTCAGACGCCGACGGGCCTTGGGGGATTTTGGTAGCCAGCTCATTTCAGGCGCTCCGTCCGGGCTGCTGCGTCCAGATCGGCGAGGATGTCGGGCCTTGAGCCGTAGCGCGCCTTGGCCTGGGTCAAGGCGCGGTCGCGATCGGCGGTCTGGCCCAGAACCGCATAGGAGCGGACCAGGCGGACCCAGCCCTCGGGATCATCGGGCGACTGCTCCAGGCGCGCGGCCAGGCCGGCTACCATGCCGCGGATCATCTCGAGCTGGGCATTCTCGACCCTTGCCGGACCATCCTTCGCCTCCGCAATGGCCATGGCCAGCTGTCTTTGGCGGGGATCGGTCTTGGGCAGGTCGGCGGACAGCTTTTTCAGACTGGCAAGGCCGGCAGCCCGATCACCGCGTTCCACCTCGGCCCGGGCCAGATAGTAGCGGGAACTGATAGCACCGGGATTGCGCTTCAAGGCCTCGCCAAAGGCCTGTTGCGCGGCATCCGAAACCTCGCCCCTGGCCTCCATCATCAGACTCTCCCCCAGGACCTCCCAGAGGTCGGCATCCTTGGGCGACAGGGTGACAGCTCGGCGGGCCGCACGGACAGACTCGGTCGGATTGCCGGCCTCCCGCTGGGCGAGGGCAAGATAGAGGAAGGCCTGAGGGTCGGAGGGGCGCTGGCGGGTCAGATCCTTGAGGACCGCGGCCAGCTGCGGGGGTTCAAGGCGGGCCGGGTCAGCGGCCTTCCAGGCCGAGATCCGGGCCTGGAAAGGCTGATCGGGGATGCCAGGCGAACCAAGGCCCATATAGATCCCCAGGGCGAGGACAGGGGCCAAGACCGCCAGGATCAGGGCCGGCCGGCGGGAGCCGACCTCGCTGGACCAAGCTTGCTCTGGCGACTCGGCCGCCGCGATCAGGCGGCGCGCGGCCTCGGCGTGGGCCTGTTTGCGTTCACTCGGCGCGATGAGGTTGCGGTCAGCCAGGTCGTCGATCTCCGACAGCTGGCGCTGGTAGATGCCAAGGGTCGGATCAGGATCTGAGGCGTGATCAAAGGCTCGGGCCGCGCCAAGAATGACGAGGCTCGCAGCACCGGCTGACAACAGGGCAGCGACTACCCAGAACAGGATCATGGCCGGGCTTTAGCTGAAAGATGAAGGCAGGGCGAGCCCATCTCCGCCCCTAATATTCGCAATCCTCAGGCGGACTCCGCCCGGGGAGCTTCCAGGCCGACATCCGAGCCCATGGCCAGGGCGGAATTGGCCCGGCGGCGGATGATGTCCGCCACACGGCTGTCCTGGAGGAGGCTGGTCACAGCGGCGGCAATCTCGAGATAGCGACCCGCCAGCTGAGGATCGGAGACCTCCTGGTCCTTGATCAGGGCCAGGACCTCCTCGACATAGGCGTCCACCACCTCGGCCAATTCCTTGACCGTCTTGGAGCGCATGGAGGCGAAGCCCCCATAATTGGCACTGGTGCGCACGGACTCGGTAAAGGTCAGCAGGGACATGGCCCGGTTGACGGCCTTGGCATCGGGTTCGCCGATGATTTTCGGTGCCTGTTTGACCATCCGGGCGATGCGCATCGACTGGGTCGGCAGGGCCTGCCCGATGACCTTTTCGAGGTCACGGAGACGACCTTCGACCCCGTCAGCCAGGCCGCGCTTCTGCTTGTGGATGCGCCCGCCCCAGCCGCCTTCCTTGACCAGCTCGACGCCTTTTTCCAGTTCGGCAATCTGCAGGGTCACCAGTTCCACAAGGGCACCGGCCCGCATGCCGCCCTCCACACCGGTGTCGAGGGAGAAGGTGATGACGCTTTTGAGATTGGCGTCGATCTCGTCCATGAGGCGTTCGGCAAAGGTCGCCAGCTCGCAATCGCGCAGATAGCGCTCGCTGGGGCGATCCATGACGGCGGAAATGACCCGCAGGATGTTCCAGGGCTGTGCCAGCTGGGCTGCGAGCATCTCGAAGAACCGAGGCCCCGAGTCAGGGGCGGCATCCACTGCGTCCCTATAGGCCAGACGCGCAGCGGTAGCCCGTTCCTCGGTCATGCGATTGACCCAGTCCGGCAGGCGAATGGCTGAGGATCGCACAAGGGGAGCCAGATCCAGGCAGGCCAGAAGATTGCGCGCTGTTCCCGGTGCCACGCCGTCGAGCAGGGCTATGGCGGCAACATAGTCCTTCTGCCTGGCCGTCCTGAGACCATGGGCTGCAATGTCCACGAGATCGTCAAAGGGTTCGGGGGAGCTCTCGTCCGGACGGAAATCGACCAGGGCGCGAGAGGCCACGGCGACTTCGGCGGGGGCCTCTTCCTTGAGGCCACGCCAGATCATGGACAGGGCACGGGGAGGAAAAGCCATCCCATAGGTCGGGCGCGGGCCAGCCCGGAAAAAGGGAACTACGGGAGACAGAACAGCGTTTCTCAGCCGCCGGTCGGCGGCCTCATTCTCCACCAGACGGCGAACATCGGCCAAGGCCGGGTCGCCTCCGGCCGAAGCCAGAGCCATCTGGAGACTGCTCACGACCTGATCCGGCGCGGTTTCCACCAGCGTCCGGACGATCTGGAGCTTCTGATCGGGCAATGCGCCCATGCGGTTTCACGCTCTCCCGGCAAGACAGAGACCTTGCCCAGACCAGACTTTGCCTGACGGATCTTAAGGTTTTCCAAAGGCTACTGACTTCTACCCGAAACAGGGTCACGGCTCAGCCAGGGGCAGGTCCAGCTCGACCTTGAGTCCGCCCATCCGGCTCTCTCCAAGACGCAAGGCCCCGCCATAGGCTCTTGCGAGCTCGTCCATGATGCTCAAGCCCAGGCCCGAGCCGGGTGCCGTCTCGTCCAGACGGGTACCGCGACCGGTCGCCGCGGCCCGATCCGCCGGCGACAGGCCCGGGCCGTCATCCTCGATCACCAGCTGGAGCTGCTCGGGTGAAATCTGGGTCGCGCGCACCCTGACCTTGCCGCGACACCACTTGCCGGCATTTTCCATGGCATTGCCTGCCAGTTCCAGCAGGTCCTGCCGTTCACCCAGGAAGAAGAGCTGTTCGTCGGCATCCCAGTCGATGCTGAGCCCCTTGTCGAGGAAGATCCGCTCCATGGTCCGCGACAGCTCGTCCAGGACCTCGGCCACGGAGGTTCGCTCGCCGGATCCCTGCATCCGGGCCGAGGCCCGGGCCCGACGCAGATGGTGATCCACCTGCTGACGCATGGTCTCCGCCTGACGGGTCACAACCTCTGACAGGGAGCCGGGCTGTTGGCCTGCCTCGGTGAGCATGACCGACAGAGGCGTCTTCAGGGCATGGGCCAGATTGCCGACATGGGTCCGCTGGCGTTCCACCACGTCCTGATTGTGCGCGAGCAGGGCGTTCAGCTCGTCGGCCAGGGGTGTGAGTTCCGTGGGATAGTGGCTCTGAAGCCGCTCCAGTTTGCCCCGGCGGACCGAAGCCACTTCGCGCTGGAGCACAAAAAGGGGATCGAGGCCCACCCGGACCTGGATCACCACCGCCCCGACAATGCCTAGTCCCAGGAGGACAAAGGCTATGGCAGTGGCTGTAATGAACCCCCGCACGTCGCGGTCCACCGGGCTACGGTCCTCGGCGGAGACAAAGATGACCGGGGCGGCGCGGTTCGGCAGGCGCGCCTGGGTCGCCAGGGCGCGCAGGGGCTCATTGAGCGGGCCGCGGGTGTCATAGGTGACCGGCTTGCCGGGATTGGACGACAGCAGGGCCGCCTGCTCCGCCGGGATCTTGAGATCGGCATCCCAAAGGGAGCGGGAGCGGACCAGGGGCCGTACGCCACCGCCCGCCATGGGCTCTGCAATCTGCCAGTATTTTCCGGAATAGGCTCTCAGGGCCCTAAGGTCGGTCAGGGCTGGGGCAACCACCTGTCCACCTTCGGCAATGGTGGTTCCGGCAAGGAGATTGTCGGTCATCTCCGACAAGCCCTGGTCAAAGCGCCTTAGCGCCGCCTGCTGGAACAGCATGGCCAGGACGAGCGCCGACGCCACCAGAACGGCCAGACTCCAGCCGGCGGCCAGGATCACCAGCCGCCATACGAGGGAGGGGCGGCGCAGGGCCTCGAAAGTCACGCCTGACGCGCCGCCTCGGCCTTGAGTTCCTCAGCCGGGGCCGTCAGCCGGTATCCAAGCCCCCGGACGGTCTCGATCCTGTCGGCCCCCATCTTCTTGCGGACCCGCCCGACGAAGACCTCGATGGTGTTGGAGTCGCGATCGAAGTCCTGATCGTAGAGATGTTCCACCAGTTCGGTGCGGCTGATGACCCGTCCCTGATGCATGATCATGTAGTGCAGCAGGCGATATTCGAGGGAGGTCAGGCGCAGGGGCTCGCCATTGACGCTGGCCCGGGCGGCCCTGGGGTCAAGGCGCAGGCCACCGCAGGTCAGGCTGGGGGCTGAATGCCCCGCCGAGCGCCGCAGCAGCGCCCGCAGGCGGGCCAGGAGCTCTTCGGTGTGGAACGGCTTGGTGAGATAGTCATCGGCCCCCGCATCGAAGCCCGCGACCTTTTCGCTCCAGGCGGCCCGGGCGGTGAGGATCAGGACCGGGGTGGCGACATTGCCCCGCCGCCAGCGTTCCAGGACCGAGACCCCGTCGACCTTGGGCAGGCCCAGGTCAAGGATAACGGCGTCATAGGGTTCGGTCTCGCCGAGGAACTGGGCCTCTTCCCCGTCCGGGGCATGGTCGACCGCATAGCCGGCATCGGCAAGGGCGCCCTTGAGCTGGCGGGTGATATCGGGATCGTCCTCGACAAGCAGGATACGCATCGGGGTCTCCTAGCCGCCCTGGCGGGACAGGACCTGTCCCGATGAGGCGTCGACGATGAAGATGATGACCCGACCGTCCTGAGTCTGCCACTGGACGAAATAGGCCGCGCGTCCCCCATAGTCGCCCATGGTGGTGTTGAGCTGGCGACCGGGCGCACGCGCGGCGATGACCGCGATCACCTGGCTGAGGGGAACCTGACGTCCACCGCGCACAGCGTCACGAGCCGCGTCCTGGTCGCCGCGCCCGCCGCCATAGGAAGGCCGGCCATAATCCGGATAACCCTGGGCGAGGCTCGCCTGGGGCATCAGGACTGCCAGGGCAGCTATGATGACGATGGGT
Source organism: uncultured Alphaproteobacteria bacterium (assembly GCA_903930545.1). GTDB lineage: Bacteria > Pseudomonadota > Alphaproteobacteria > Caulobacterales > Caulobacteraceae > Phenylobacterium. Next base: position 1,948 of record CAIYZB010000063.1, on the reverse strand, counting down.
TTCATAAGGGCAGATATGAGGGACTTCGACTGAACCCAGCCTGAACAGCGGGTTTATGAATGGGTGAAGCCCGGCTGTCACCTCCGGGCAATCACCGGGAGATCAGCCGCCCTTTCGGCGGGGGGAATAGGGACGGTCCTTGCGCCAGCGCTCGGCAAAGCTGACCAGGTCGGGGTCGATGGTTTCCGGCAGTTGCAGGATGATGCGGGCCAGTAGGTCACCGCGCTTGCCCACAGAGTCTGCCAGACCCCGGCCCTTCAGCCGCAGGGTCTGCCCCGAATTGGCCCCCTTCGGGATCGTCAGGGCCACATTGCCATCGGGGGTCGGGGCCTCGACCTTGCCGCCCAATATGGCGTCATAGAGGGTCACGGGCAGGTCCATCACGAGCAGGTCGCCCTCCCGGCGATAGACCGGATGAGCCTTGACCGACAGTTCGATGAAGGCATCCCCCGGCCCCGCGCGGCCCGGTGATCCCTGACCCTTGAGGCGCAGGGTCTGGCCATCATCTGCCCCCTTGGGAATGTTCACATCGATGGTGCGGCCGTCCGAGAAGGCAATGCGCTTCTTGCCGCCCTGGATAGCCTCCAGCAGGTCGATCTCGAGGCGGGCACGCACATCAGAGCCCCTCTGGCTGAAGCCGCCATTGGCTCCGGGGTCCGCCCCCGGCTGGCCTCGGCGGCCACGACCAAACATTTCGCCCAGGATGTCACCCAGATCGGCACCCTCAAATTCCTGTGCCCGGCCCCCCGGCCCGCGGGGGCTCCAGGGTCCGCCGGCACCGGCACCGCCAAAGCCGCGCATGGTCTCACGACCGTCGGCATCAATCTCCCCGCGGTCGAACTTCGCCTTCTTGGCGACATCGCCCAGGATGTCGAAGGCCGCACTGACCTGCTTGAAACGTTCCTCTGCGGCCGCATTGCCGGGATTGGTGTCCGGGTGGAACTGCTTGGCGAGCTTGCGGAACGCCTTGCGAATCTCGTCGGCGCTCGCACCGCGAGACACGCCCAGCACCTGATAGGGATCACTCGCCAAGAGGATGGAGCTTTGTTCTGAAAGCAGGACCCTAGATTGGTCGGTTTGGTTCCGGGTTCAAGTGTGTGTGTTGCAAAAAGGCAACATGATGACCGATCAGTCTATACCCCGCTCGTCCATGAGGTCCGGCGCGGCATAGTCGACGGCTTCGTCCTCATGGATCAGGGTGAGCTCGTTGATGGTCTGGCCGCGAACCGAGACCCCGGCCTGATGGACGCTTTCCGGATCGCCGGAGATCAGGGGATGCCAGGAGGCCAGACCACGGCCTTCATGAATTCGTCGATAACCACAGGATAAAGGCATCCAGTGCAGGGTTTCTACATTCTGAGGCGTTAGCTTTATACAGTCCGGAACCTGGCGTTTACGATGTTCATAGTCGGAACATCGACAGGCTTGGGGGTCAAAAAGTCGACAATGCACGCGGGTGGGGATGATTTCTCCGGAGTCCTCATCCTCGAAGCGAACAAGACAGCAGAGCCCGCAACCGTCGCATAGGCTCTCCCACTCCAGCGGGGTCATCTGGGATAGGGTTTTGGTTTCCCAGAAAGGTCTCTTAGTCATGTTAATGGCGTCCTAAACCAAAACCGGCCCCACGCACCCTTAAAATTGCAGATCCGTGACCGACTGGAACCTAGAGCCCTACAAGTTTCCCGACGCTGACAGGGACAAGCCGCCAGCTCCTAAAGAGACGGTGAGCGACCCCATGCCTGCTCCAGAACCTGAAGCCGAGGCTCCGCCCTTAGAGCCCTTCCGTTATGACGAGGCGGGATCGAAGGCCAGAAAGCGGAAAAAGAAGGCGCAGAAGGCTGCGAAACCACCAAAGGCCGCAAAGCCACCCAAGCCTCCCAAGGCCACGCCCCCGCGCCGAAAGTCTGGCGGCGGCGGCGGCGGCGGCGGCGGCGGCAAGCGAAACCAT
>CAIYZB010000062.1 GCA_903930545.1 uncultured Alphaproteobacteria bacterium | reverse complement strand
GCGCACCATGAAGGCGCAACGCCGCGCGATATCGATGGTGTTGTCGCAGGCCTCGGGCAGGTCAGAGAACAGGGCCCGCATATCCGCGGCAGGCTTGAACCAGTGATGAGGCGTGACCTTGCGACGGTCCTCCTGACCGATGAAGGCCCCATCGGAGATACAGAGCAGAGCCTCATGGGCCGCATAGAGATCCGGCGTCGCGAAATAGACGTCATTGGTGGCCACCAGGGGCACGTCCTGGGCATAGGCCCAGGCTACGATATCGGCCTCGGCATGAGCCTGGATCGACAGTTCGTGGCGCTGCAGTTCGACATAGAACCGATCACCAAAGACCCGGAACATCTCTGCCAGGGCCGCCGTGCCCTCGGGGACCTTTCCGGCGGCGAAGAGCGGATCGACCGGGCCGTCGGTTCCCCCGGACAGGAGGATCAGGCCCGCCGAATGTTCGACGACCTTGGCCCAGGGAACAACAGGGTCCTCGGTGGCATCGGCCTCAAGAAAGGCCATAGAGGAGAGTTCGGAGAGGTTGAGATAACCCTGCTCATCCTGAGCCAGCAGAACCACAGTCGGTTTGCGCGCCCAGCGTTCCGGGCGACCCTCACCGATCCCGGATACCGGCAGGGCACAGCCGACGATGGGCTGGACGCCCTGGTCCTTGGTGACGACGGAAAATTCGAGGGCCCCAAAAAGATTGACCCGATCGGTCAGGGCCACGGCGGGCATGCCGGCCTCTGCCGCCAGCTTGCCGATCCTGTCGGCCTTGATCGCGCCTTCCAGCAGAGAATAGGCGGAGCGGACCCTCAGGTGGACGAAGCCTTCCTGGCTTTCGCTCGTCACATCCGCCTCCTGTTCCCGATCAGCCGGCCAGACTGGCGACCTGACACATCATCACGACAAAGCCTGCAACTGACACAAAGGCCAGCGATTCCCGAGCCAGACGAACCAACATCACGACTTCTCCTGTGAATGTTCGAGTTATGTTCTGACGTGTTTATTCCCGTTATGTTCCATTTCGTCAACAGAGAAATGAGAACAGTCCGAGAACATTCTAGAGGCTGATGGGCTCCAGCTGGCCATCCTTGAGGGCCAGAACCCGGTCCATGTGCCGGGCGAGTTCGAAATTGTGGGTCGCGATGAGGGCGGCGACGCCCTGGCTTCGGGCCAGTTCATAAAGGTTTTCAAAGACCGCCGCAGAGGTCCGGGGGTCGAGATTGCCCGTGGGTTCATCGGCCAGGATCAGGCGTGGCGAATTGGCCAGGGCCCTGGCAATGGCCACCCTCTGCTGCTCACCGCCGGACAACTGGGCGGGCTGATGATCAACCCGCTCGGCGAGACCCAGGGAGTCCAGCAGGTCCAGGGCGCGTTCTCTTGCCTGCCGACGTGACACCCCAGCGATCATCTGAGGTAGCGCGACATTATCGAGGGCGGAGAACTCCGGCAGCAGGTGGTGAGCCTGGTAGACGAAGCCGATGGTCGCCAGGCGCATCCGAGACCGGGCCCGTTCGTTCAGGCCGGTGCAATCCTGCCCGTCCAGGAAGATCTGCCCGGCATTGGGCCGCTCGAGCAGGCCTGCGGCATGGAGAAGCGAGGACTTGCCCGATCCGGATGGCCCGACCAGGCCGACGATCTCGCCAGGCTGGACATCGAGGTCCACGCCACTCAGCACGGTCAGGGTGCGGTCACCACTGACATAGGTGCGTTCAAGGCCACGGATGGCCAGGACCTGAGCACTACTCATAACGAAGGGCCTCGACCGGATCGATGCGCGAGGCCCGTAGCGCGGGCAGGATGGTGGCCACAAAGCTCATTCCTACGGCCCAGCTGAGGATCAGAACGACCTCCTGCCAGTCGATCTTGGCGGGGATCCGGCTCAGGAAATAGATGTCAGAAGAAAAGACCGCTGTGCCGGTTGCCCACTCCACGGCTTGCTGGATCTCGTCGATGAAGGTGCAGAACAGAACTCCCAGGGCAAAGCCTGCAAGGGAGCCGAGCACACCTACCGAAGCCCCGGCCATGAAGAAGATCCGCAGGATGGAGCCCTGCCCTGCCCCCATGGTCCGCAGGATGGCGATGTCGCGGCCCTTGTTCTTCACCAGCATGATCAGACCGGAAATGATGTTCATGGCGGCAATGGCCACGACCAGCATCAGGATCAGCCGCATGACGTTGCGCTCCACCTTCAGGGCGTTCCAGTAGGAGGCGTTTTTCTCGGTCCAGTCGGTCACCACGGTGGCCGGACCGGCGGCCTGGACGACGGCGGGCTTGAGCTCGATAGCCCGGTCCGGGTTCAACAGCTTCATCTCGACGAAGTCGACTCCGTCACCCCGACCGAAGAAGAGCTGGGCCTGGGACAGGGGCATGTAGATGAAGGCCTGATCGTACTCGCTGACCCCCGAGGTGAAGGTCCCGCCCACTGTATAGGCCTTGCGCTGGGGGGTGGATCCAAAGGCTGTGGCCCCGCCGGTGGGGGAAATGAGGGTCAGGGGGTCACCTGGCTGCACACCCAGGGACTGGGCCAGACGCTCGCCAACCAGGATCAGATCGCCGCCATAGTCGCCCTCGCCAAAGCCGTCGAGCGATCCGCGGGTGATGTTGTCCGAGATCAGCTTGGTGGCCCGCAGATCCTTGGGGCCAATCCCACGGACAATAGCCCCGGTGATCTGACCCTGCCCAAGGGCCAGGGCCTGGGCCTCGATGACAGGGGCAACCTGGACCACGCCGGGCAACTGGTCGAGGCGCTGGATCATGGCCGTTCGCTCGGGTCCGACCATGGCCCCACCGGACACGAAGACATGGCCGTTAAATCCCAGCATCCGGGACATCAGCTCAGACCGGAACCCGTTCATCACGCTCATGACGATGATCAGGACCATCACGGCCAGCATGATCCCGATGAAGGAAATCAGGGAGATCAGGGCAACACCACCCTGGCTGCGCTTGGCGCGCAGATAGCGACCGGCAACCGAACGTTCCCATTGTCCGAAGGGAGGGGCTGTTCCACGGCTCATCCGACGGCGACCGCAATCATGGCCCGGTTCAGCAGGATCGGCATCAGGGATCGCGAGAGACGCATGAACATGGCTTTCCGGCCGACGGGCAGATGTCTTGCCCTGATAGCCTCTGGGCACTGACCTTGGCAACGAAGCCAGACGAAAAGAAGGCCGCCCGGGGAGGCGGGCGGCCTTCAAGTCGTCGGGGAAAACGCCACGGCTAGATCAAGGGAAGGCCGTGTCTGGAAGGAGGTCTAGACCTGCCCGCCCTCAACCGACAGCAGCAGGACACCCGCCCCCCAACCGCCAGACAATATGCTCAAAACCCGGTCACATGCGACGACCCTACCGGCCGATCGCCCAAGGCCTGGGCAGTTCAGCCCTGAAGGGCCGAGGGCAGCGGCGGCAGACTGATCAGCTTGAAATGAAGGATCACGAACAGGATCACGAAGATGATGGCGGAAACCCAGGTCGTGGTGATGAACTTCTGCTTGAGCTTCGGATCCACCGGCGCACCGGGGTCTCCCCCGTCCCCCTTGTCGATTCCGGCTTCAGCGTGAGTGACGGTGCCGAGGGGCAGGACGGTGAACAAGACGGTCCACCAGATGGTCAGATAGATGGCAAAACCGGTGAACCAGCTCACGAATGGGCCTCTTTCGGGGTTTCCATGAGCTCGACGAGGACGCCGCCCATGTTCTTGGGGTGAACGAAAATCACAGGCGTTCCATGGGCCCCGATCCGGGGTTCACCCGTACCGAGCACCGTGGCACCCTTGGCGCGCATATCGTCGCGAGCGGCAATAATGTCCTCGACCTCGAAACAGATGTGGTGCTGGCCACCCCGGGGATTGGCCTTCAGAAACCCGACCAGCGGCGAGTCCTCGCCCAGGGGCTCGATCAGCTCGATCTGGCTGTTGGGCAGATCCACGAAACAGACATAGACCCCCTGCTCGGGCATGGCCTTGGTTTCGGTAATACGAGTGGCACCAAGGACATCACGATAGAGCGCGACGGACTCGGCGATGGAGGGGGTCGCGACCCCCACATGGTTCAGTCTTCCGATCATGTGAGCCTCATATACCTGCCGCGCTTCGGCGTCACTGCGTGAACAGGGCTGCGCCGCCATCCCTTAGATGGGCCTGGGAGGCCGCAGGTTCGAAGACCGCTCCGTCGGCAATCAGCTTGTCGATCCGATCTGTGGCCAGGCCAAATTCAGCGAGGACGGCCCTGGAGTGTTCTCCCGCTTCCGGCACGGGATATCGGAACCCGCCAGGCGTCCTGCTGAAGTCGGCAAAGGCACGAACGCTGACCGTTTCCCCAAGCCGGGGATGCTTCCACATCTCGAAGAAGCCATTCTCCCAGAGCCAGTCATCGTCAAAGGCTTCATAGCCCCGCAGACACGGTGCAACAGCAAGACCGAGGGGCATCATCTGGCCCAGGATCTCGTCACGGGCCCGCAGAGACAGGGCAGCCTCGATTGCGCTTGCCAGGTCTCCGTCGCGCGGTGCCACAAGGGCCTCAGCCGCCGTGGTTTCCAGACCCAGGAGGCCGATCAATTCCGCCGCCTGAACCTCGGTTTCCACCACCATGGCCATCCAGCCATCGCGGCAACGGTAATAGCGATGCAGGGCTCGCAGCCCAAGACAGTCTGTGTCCCCGACATCATTGGCCGGACGGCCTTCATAGGTGGTGATCTCGCCGATTTGGTAGGTCAGGCTCTGGGCCAGCAGGCTGGTCACCACCTCCTGGCCCTCCCCGGTCCGGTTGCGGGCATTGAGAGCCGCAATGACGCCGAAGGCGACGATCCCGGCGGTGGCCACGTCATTGACCGCAATGGTGTGCAGGACCGGCTCCGGCGCTCCGCCCTGGGCTGCCATCATGCCTCCCTCTGCCTGGAGCAGGGGGTCAAAGCCGGGCAAGGGCGCGCGTGGGCCTTTGTCCCCATAGGCATTGATGGAACAGGAGATGATCTTCGGATTGATCGTCTTCAAAACGGCATAGTCGATACCCAGCCGGGCCCTGACCCCGAACCTGTAATTGTCCAGGATCACATCGGCCTGTCGCACCAGGTCGAAGAACATCTCCTTCGCCCCGGGGGCCTTCAGGTCGATGCCAAGCCCGCGCTTGCCACGATTGCAGACCAGAAACGGGCCACCGTCCGAACGGAAAGGATCGCCTTCCACCGGCTCGATCTTGAAGACATCCGCCCCCAGATTGGCCAGGACGCCGCCGGCATGTGCCCCGGCGATCACCGTCCCCATGTCCAGAACGCGGATACCGCCAAGGGGCCTCGAAGGACCACCTCCCGTTTCGACCTGTGTCCGGGCGGGCCAGTCGACATGGCCCCCCGTAGCCGGCAGCCCCTTGATCGAACCCGGGGTTGAGGACAGCCGGACGGGTAGATTGGGCATGGAGACCTGCCCGAGGTCTGGATGGTCGAAACTGACCTTCATGCCCGCGTCCCGGATCGCCTCGCTCCGGAACCAGTCCTCCCTCTGCCCGACGGGGGCGCAAGGCACACCAGCCCCTTTCAGCACCGTGAGCCAATCCTCGCGACTTCGGGTCCTGAAAATCTCCATCAGCACCTCCCTGGCCAGGAAGGGATCCATCATGAAGAGGTCCCAGTGCTCAACGAGCCCCAGGGCCTCGATGGCCTTTCGGTAGAAGGGCATGAACAGGGTGGCCATGAAGAACCACTGGCCATCGCCACACTCATAGAGCCGATAGCTGGGCGAGGCCCCCTGGGGCGCACCCCGCGGCAAGGGGGGCTGGGCCAGAACCCTCAAAGGACCAGCCACCTCGGACATGCCGTGCAGTCCGCTGACAGTGACCGCCTGGCCGCTCCCCGATTGGCTGCGTTCGTGCAGGGCTGCGCCAATGGCCGCGGCCCCCATGACCGCCTGGCCATATTGACCAAGGGGCAGGATGAGGTGAACAGGTTGGTCGCTATAGGCCCCCTGGCGGAAGGCCACCCCGGTGAGGGCAGAAAGCAGACTGTGATGGGCCGGCAGCTGGCTCCAGGGTCCGCTCGTGCCATAGGGAGGCATCCAGACATGGATCAGGCCCGGATAGGCTGAGGTCAGACTTGCCGGATCAAGCCCGAGCGGTTCCAGCTTGCCGGGGGCATGGTCAAAGACCACGACATCCGCCCCCGCAATCAGGGTGCGAGCCCGCTCCAGGTCAGCCGGAAGCCCGAGATCCAGACGCAGGATCTGCTTGTTGCGGTTCCAGGCCTGATAGCCGGGATGGGCCTGCATATGATCCCCGACCGGTGGCTCCACCTTGATGATCTCGGCGTCGAAATCACCGATCAGCATGCTGGCCATGGGCCCGGCACGGCCCTGGGTGAAGTCGACAAGGCGCAGGCCGGCAAATGCTGTCAATGGAACCTCCCGCGGCCGCACGAACCTGGCGACCTTGGGGTATCAAACCACACCCGCCGGGATCGGCAAGGTGGCTCTAGATCCGCAGGACCGTTGTCTCCACGACAGGGCGGCGACCCCAGATGCGATGGCCGGCCCGTTTGACGGCGCGGGAGACGGCTGTCTCCACCTCGTCATCCACGTCGCGATCATCGCCCTTCAGCCGGTTGATGGCATTTTCCGCCTCGCCTGCCAGATCATCGAGGACGTCTTCCAGCGGATAGTCCTGATCAGTCGGCAGGCCGAGAGCCCGGACCTGGGGACCGGAGGCGATCTTACCCTTGCGATCCAGGACCACGGAAACGGTCAGGATGCCGTTGAAGGCGGCATGGCGCCGCTCGCGCAGGGCATCGCCATTCTCCGGGGTCAGGACCCCGCCATCCACATAGATCCGGCCTGAGGGGACCTCGTCGATCACCTCGGCGCGGCCTGGGGCGAGACGGACCATGTCACCATTGCGGGGCGTCACCGTCTGGGGAACCTGCAGGTCCTTGGCGAAGGCAGCGTGTTCCAGAAGGTGACGACGTTCCCCGTGGGTCGGCACGGCAATCTGGGGCCGAGCCCAGTTATACATCTGGGCCAGCTCATCGCGGCAGGGATGGCCGGAGACATGGATCCCTGGCTGGTCGCGTTCGGTGTAGAGGCGCACCCCCCGGTC
>CAIYZB010000061.1 GCA_903930545.1 uncultured Alphaproteobacteria bacterium | reverse complement strand
TTCAACCACGGCCTGCGCGATCAACTCATCGCCCCGCATGATCTTCTGGTCGAAATACAGTCTAGGGCCCTTGGCGTGGCTGCAGCTGGATCTCACGGTGAGGCCATCATCGATCCGGGCCGGGCGGCGGAAGTCGATCTCCATCCGCACAACAGTAAAAGCCGCCTGGTCGGAGCGATCCAGCAGGGCGGCATGACTGACCCCCACCACACGCAGGAAGTCCGATCGGCCCCGCTCGAAATAGCGGACATAGTTGCCGTGATAGACCACCCCGGTGAAGTCGGTGTCTTCGTAATAGACCCGCACGGGGAGCACATGCTCGCGTCCGTCGAGGTATCCGGCAAAGGGTTGGTCAGGCTGGCTCATGATCCTGGCCTAAGGCGGGTCTCGATCCCTGTCAAAGCGGCAGGTTTCAGCCCTCAAACAGGTCGCCAGCAGGCGGTGGTGCGGCCGGAGGCTCCGTCAGGCCCAGATGGGCATAGGCCTTGGCACAGGCCATCCGGCCCCGGGGCGTGCGCTGGATGAAGCCCTGCTGCATGAGGAAGGGCTCGATCACGTCCTCCACGGCATCCCGGGCCTCGGCAATGGCATAGGCCAGGGTCTCCACCCCTGCGGGGCCCCCGGCATAGTTCTCGATCAGGGCCCGCAGATAGCGCCGGTCCAGGGAATCCAGCCCGGCCTCGTCCACATCCAGCCGGGCCAGGGCGCGGCTGGCCGAGGCCTTGCCGATGACATCGGTGCCGTCAGCAGCAGCAAAGTCCCGCACCCGGCGCAGAAGCCGGCCGGCCACCCGCGGCGTGCCCCGAGCCCGGGCCGCGATCTCGGCCGCACCGTCCGGCGCGAGGGTCAGACCCATCTTCAGGGCAGACTGGGTCAGGACCTTCTGGAGTTCGGCGGGCGTATAGAATTCCAGCCGCAGGGGAATGCCGAACCGGTCCCGCAAAGGCGTTGCCAGCAACCCAGCCCGGGTGGTTGCGGCCACCAGGGTGAAGGGGGCGATATCGATGCGGATGGACCTGGCGGACGGGCCTTCGCCGATGATCAGGTCGAGGACGTGATCCTCCATGGCCGGATAGAGGATCTCCTCCACATTGGTCGCCAGGCGGTGGATCTCGTCGATGAAGAGGACGTCATTGGGTTCGAGATTGGTCAGGATGGCAGCCAGATCCCCGGCCTTGGCCAGGACCGGACCCGAGGTGGCGCGGAAACTCACCCCCAGTTCCCGGGCCACGATCTGGGCCAGGGTAGTCTTGCCCAGGCCCGGCGGGCCAAAGAGCAGGACGTGATCCAGGGCCTCGCCGCGATTGCGGGCGGCCTCGATGAAGACCCGCAGATTGGCCTTGATCGGCTCCTGGCCGACAAATTCCTCCAGGGTCTGGGGGCGCAGAGCCTTGTCATGGCCCTCGAAGGGCACCGCCTCGCCGGACACCAGACGGCTCAACGGCCCAGCTCCTGCAGCCCGGCCTTGATCAGGGCCCCGGCATCAGCGGCTTCACCCAGGCGCAGGGCGGCCTGTTCAACCACCCGACGGGCAGAGGCCTCGGCGACACCCAGGCCCATGAGGGCGGCCACGGCATCTCCGGTGGCAGTGGGCGCTGCAATGGTAGGCGCAGACATGACCCCGGCCGCCGTGAATCCGGCGACAGGTCCCTCGGTGAGGGGCTTGCCCTTCAGTTCGGTGACAATGCGCTGTGCGAGCTTGGGGCCCACCCCATTGGCCCGGGCCACGGCGGCCTTGTCGTCCCGCGCGGCGGCGGCCGCCAGATCCGGGGGCGACAGGACATCCAGCACGGACAGGGCGGCCTTGGGGCCAACCCCCTGGATGGCGGTCAGGACCAGCCAGGCCCGGCGCTCGTCGCGCCCCAGAAAGCCGTAGAGCTTCATCCCCTGCTGTTCGGACCATTGGGTCTCGATGTGCAGGATGGTTTCCTCGCCGATGGCGGGCAGGTGGCCGAGGGTGCGCGATCCGCAGCGGACCACATAGCCGACCCCGCCGACATCGATCAGGGCCTCCTCTTCCGAGACCTCGCAGACCAGACCTCTGAGACGTCCGATCATGCCGCGCTCCTCTGGGTCAGGGCGCGGGCCTTGCGGGCATGGGCATGGGCAATGGCCACAGCCAGGGCATCGGCAGCATCGGAGGTGGTGGGGCCTGCCGTGGGCAGGAGGCGGGAAATCATGAAGCCCACCTGGGCCTTGTCGGCACTGCCGGTCCCGACCACGGACTTCTTGACCACCAGGGCGGCATATTCCGCCACTGGCAGTCCGGCCCGGGCAGGGGGGATCATGGCTGCAGCCCGGGCATGGCCCAGTTTGAGGGTGGAGGACGGGTTGTTGTTGACGAAGGTCTCTTCGATAGCGGCCTCGTCCGGCTGCCAGGTGGCGATCAGGTCAGTGACCCCTTCGAACAGGGTCAGGAGCCGCTCGGCAAAGGGGGCCTTGTCGTCGGGTGAGATGATCCCGTGGGCCACATGGGTCAGGCGCGAACCCTCCACCGAAATGATCCCCCAGCCCGTGCGGCGCAGGCCGGGATCGAGACCAAGGATGCGGATCGGAACAGACGACATTAGGGGCCTTTCGCGCGACTCGTTTCGTCGCCGGTGTTCGGGCTATGTTCTAGCTGGGCCCATGGAGACGGGGAAGGGTTAAGGAGGCATTGAGAACCCCCCATTGTCAGCCAGCCCCGAACCGGCGACCCTGCCCAAAAAGGGGAGCGCCATGGCCACGTCCAACCATACCAGCGTCGAAAAGCTGAACGACGCCAATATCGGCAAGCTGCCGGGCCATCTGGGGCTGGAGATCACCGAGGTGGCCGATGGCCGGGTGGTGGGACGTTTCGAGGTCCGGGAGGATCTGGTGGCCCATACCGGCTTCCTGCTGGCGGGCTCGCTCCTGAGCGTAGCGGATATCCTCTGTGCCTATGGGGTCTCGACCGCCTGGCCAGACGGGGCCAGTGGTTTTACCACGGCGGAGGTGAAGGCGAATTTCGTCGGCACCCTCAGGCAGGGGGCTGTGCGCTGCATCGCCACCCTGCTGCATGGCGGGCGTACCACCCAGGTCTGGGATGCGCGGCTGGAGGATGAAGCGACCGGCAAGCTCATGGCCGCCTTCCGCTGCACCCAGATCATCCTCTATCCCCGGGCCTGAACCGACAGGATTGAGTGATCGGGGCCCTTGGTGACCACAAGATCCGCCTCGTCCCGGGCCAGGACGATGTGCTCGCGCAGATTGGGCAGGTTGACCCCGGCCCAGACCTGATGGGCCAGGGCCTCGACCTGGTCGCGGGTCATCTGGCGGAAGCGGACATAGAAGGAGGTGGGGTCGTGCTCGGCGGCCTCCCACAGACCCATGAACCGGGCGACATACCAGGCCTCCAGCAGGGCCTCGTCGGCATCGATATAGATGAGGCCATCGACGGGGGCCGTGTCGCGCCTCAGGTTCAGGCCCTCGATGATCAGGACATCCACCCCTGTCAGGGTCCGGCTCAGGGCAGGATCGATGTCATAGGTGACATGGGAATGGGCGGGAAAGATCGCTGGCCCGGTCCGGATCTTGGTCAGGGCCGCCCTCTGGGCATCCGAATCAAAGGTCTCCGGAAAGCCCTTTCGGTTCAGCAGATCCAGGCTCGTCAGGGTCTGGTTTGTGTGCAGGAACCCGTCGCTGCAGACCAGTTCAACCCGGGCCCGGGACAGAGCCAAGGCCGCGGCAAGGTCCGCGGCAAAGGTGCTCTTGCCCGCGGCCACGGCCCCGGTGATCCCCAGAATCAGAGGTCCGGCATCCGGGGTCCGGCTCAGGGCCCAGTCAGCAATGACGCCAAGTTGGGCATCAGCCGCCATAGGTCTCCATGTCCTCGTCGGAGACCTCGTAATTGCCGTAGACGTTCTGGACGTCGTCATCGTCTTCCAGGGAGTCCACCAGCTTCATCAGGGTGCCGACGGCATCGCCGGTGACCGGGGTGAGGGACTTGGGACGCCAGACGATCCGGGTGGACTTGGCCTCACCCAGGGCCGTTTCCAGGGCCTGGGCGACGTCGTTCAGATCTTCAAAGGCGGTCCAGACGGTGTGGCCTTCCTCGTCGGATTCCACGTCATCGGCACCGGCCTCGATGGCGGCTTCCATGACCTTGTCCTCGGACCCGGCCTTGGCGGCATAGGTGATCTGACCCATGCGGTCGAACTGGAAGGCGACGGTATTGGACTCGCCCATGGCCCCGCCATTCTTGCCGAAGATCGAGCGGACATTGGCGGCGGCACGGTTGCGGTTGTCGGTCAGGACCTCGACGATCAGGCCGACCCCGCCGGGGCCGAAGCCCTCATAACGGATTTCCTCATAGCTCTCGCCGTCCGCCCCCGCGCCCTTCTTGATGGCGCGTTCGATATTGTCCTTGGGCATGGACTCGGCCTTGGCATTGGCCACGGCCAGGCGCAGGCGGGCGTTCATGTTCGGGTCGGGCAGGCCGGCCTTGGCGGCCACGGTGATTTCCCGCGACAGCTTGGAAAACAGCTTCGACCGGACGGCGTCAGCGCGCCCCTTCCGGTGCATGATGTTCTTGAATTTTGAATGGCCGGCCATGGGTCTCGTTCTGGCGGTTGAAAAGGTTGGGCGCGGTTCTAGCCTCCACCGCGCCCAAAGGCCAGTCGGGGCGGGTCAGCCCTGCTTGGCCATCATCTTTTTCATCAGCTCACGCCGTTCCTCCAGACCCCTGTGCAGTTCCACCAGGGTGGCGGCGGCATGGGGGTCTGACTTGATGGCGGCGGAATAGGCCCGGGTCTTCGGGCAGTCGTCCAGGGGCTGGCCGACATCAAAGGCCTCATAGACGTTTTCCAGCAGGAACAGGGCCGGGACGAGGCTGCAATCGGCCAGGGTCAGGTGGTCGCCCACGGCATAGGGACCGTCCCCAATGTAATACTCCAGGGCCTTCAGGCCCCGGGTCACCTGGCCGGTGAGTAGATCCCGGATGGCGTCATTGCGGGTCTGGCGCATCTGCTGTGGCAGGCACATGAAGATGTTGTTCATCAGATAGATGTCGCCGATCCGGGATACGGTCCGCACGGCGGCTCGGCTCCGCGGCGTGTCTCCCAGCAGGGAGGGGGCGGGATAGACCTCCTCCAGATATTCGCAGATGACCTCGGACTCCGGCATGATGTCGCCGTCCCCAAGGTCCAGGGCCGGGATACGGCCCAGGGGGGAGGTTTCATGGAACTTCCGCTCCATGAAGCCCGGGGGCAGGGTGATCTCGATATCCTTGATGCCCTTGGCATAGATCTGCATCCGCACCTTGGCGGAATAGGGCGACAGGTCTCCGGAATAGAGTTTCAGGCTCATCGGGGTGCCCCGCGCTTGCCCACCGGGTGGGAGGAGGACAGGCCGCCATCGACGGCAATGGCCTGACCATTGACATAGGATGCGTCATCGGAGGCGAGGAAGAGGGCCATATTGGCGATCTCATCCGGAATGCCGCCCCGGGTCAGGGGGTTGAGCTGGCCGATCCGGTCCTCGGTGCCCCGGGCGCGGGCATATTCAAAGGTGGGCCGGGTCATGCCGGTCTCGATCAGGCCCGGGCAGATGGCATTGACCCTCACCCCGGTGCCGTAGAGCTCATTGGCCGCCGTGGAGGCCAGGTTCATCACCCCTGCCTTGGAGGCGGAGTAGGCTGCCGGGCCAGCACCGGAGCGGATCCCGGCCACAGAGGCGGTCAGGACGATGGAGCCCTTCTTCTGGGGGACCATGATCTTGATGGCGTGCTTGATGGCCAGGTAGGGGCCGATCAGATTGACCCTCAGGACCTCGGTCCAGATCTCCGGGGTCAGTTCCCCGAAAGGGGTGGGGCCACCGGTGATCCCGGCATTGGCATAGATGGCATCCAGACCGCCATGGGCCGAAACGGCCTTGGCGATATAGGATTCGACAAAGGCTTCGTCGCCGACATCCCCCACCAGGGCCACGGCCTTGCCGCCGGCCTCGATGATGGCCGCGACGGTGTCATGGACGGTTTCAGCCCGGTCGACACAGACGACGGCGGCTCCCTCGCGGGCGAAGAGCTGGGCGGAGGCGCGACCGATCCCGCTTGCGGCTCCGGTGACAATGGTCGAACGACCGGACAGGCGTCCCATGGAAATTTCCTTTCAGATCCGGCTCAGCGCGAGCTGGCCGCGACAATGGCGTCGATGAATGTGTCGTAGAGGGCGGGGGGCAGGTCATGGCCCATGCCGGGAATGACCCGCAGTTCCGCCCCTGAAATGGCGGCGGCCGTGGCCTGGCCACCCATCAGGGGAACCAGGGGATCGTCGGCCCCGTGCAGGACCACGGTCGGCAGGTTCAGGGCCTGGAGTTCAGCTGTGCGGTCACCGTCCCCGCGAATGGCTCCCATCTGGCGGACGCTGCCCGTTGGGTTGTAGGCCCGGCGGTATTCCGCCTCGGCCCGCTCGCGAAGGGCCCCTTCCGGCCAGGGATAGGCCGGGCTGCCGATGACCCTGGCCGAAGCCTCGCCGGCATCCAGAAAGGCTGCGAAATCCGTGGTCGGGTCGGGCGGGACATTGACCAGGACAGCGGCGGCCTCCGGCGTCGCGGTCAGGGTTCCCGGCGCCCCGGTGGCCGACATGATGGAGGTCAGAGACAGGGTCCGGTCGGGGTGATTGATGGCGATCCTCTGGGCAATCATCCCGCCCATGGACACCCCCACGATATGGGCCTTGGTCACCTTGGCGGCGTCCAGCACGGCCATGCCGTCCGCAGCCATGTCAGAGAGACTGTAGCTGTCGCCCGGCTGGAACCAGGTGGACTTGCCGGTGTCGCGATTATCGAAGCGGGTGACCCGGAATCCCCGGGCGGCCAGCCGCTCGCAGAACTCCACCGGCCAGCGGGCCATCTGGGACCCGAGGCCGCTGACCAGGAGGACGGCCTGGGCACCGTCACCATAGGTCTCGTACTCGATCTCGACCTTGCCGTTGCGGGCCCTGGCCATGGCAAATCCTCCCGGTTGGGCTTGGGGTCAGGGAATCAGCAGAACCCGGCCCACGGCCGCGCGGCTCTCGATATAGGCGTGCGCCCCGGCGGCGTCGGACAGGGGGAAGGTCCGATCGATGACCACCTGAAGCTCGCCACGGGCGGCCTCATTGATCAGGCGCTGGATATTGTTGTGCACCCGGTCGGTGGTGATCTCGGCCCCAAGGAAGACGCCGGACAGGCTGCGATTGCCCCCCATCATGGAGCCGACATCCACCTTCATGGGCTCGCGTCCGGCCATGCCCACCATGGAGACCCGGCCGCGATAGGCCAGGGCATTGATCGAGCCCTGCAGGGTCGGCCCGCCGACGGAATCGACGATGACATCGGCCCCGTGATTGTCGGTCAGGCGCTTGACCTCGGTCGCCACATCGTCGCGGCGGTAATTGATGCCGAAGTCCATGCCAAGGTCCTTCAGGCGCTCCAGGCGCTCGTCAGACGAGGCGGTGGCCAGGACCATCTTGGCCCCAGCCCGCTTGGCCAGCTGGATAGCAGCGACGCCGACGCCGGAGGCCCCGGCCTGGACCAGGACGATCTCGCCGGCCTTCATGCGCCCGAACTCGAACAGGCAGTCATCGGCGGTGCCGAAGGGCACGGGGATGGCCGCGGCCTTCTGGATATCAAAGCCGTCGGGAATGACCCAGGCATTGCGGGCCGGAACGGCACGACGCTCGGCATGGGAGCCATAATTGCCGGTGGTGACGACCATCTGGCCGACCTTCAGGTCCGTGACTTCAGAGCCGACCTCGATGATCTCGCCAGCGGCCTGATAGCCGACGATATGGGGCTTGGTGGCCAGCATGCCGCGGAAACGGCCAAGGGTGTCGCCACCCTCGATGGAGACGGCCGCGACCTGGATGACAATGCCCTTGGGGTGGCAGGTCGGATCGGGGACGTCCTCGTATTTCAGGACCTCGGGACCACCATTCTCGTAATAGACGGCTGCCTTCATGGTGTCCTCCCCGGACGATTAAACATTTGTTTGACTTCAGGCATCCCACGGCCAAGGCTTGGTGGCAAGACTTGGCAGAGGGGCCCTGATCATGGATCTGGCAAAGCCGCGCGTCGATATCGGTCTGGCCACCAATGACCTCGAACCCATGCTGGCTTTCTGGCAAGGCGAGGCGGGAATCGCCTTTGATCATCTGCTGCCCGTGCGGCGGGGACAGAACCAGCACCGCCACGACGTCCTGGGCTCGGTCCTCAAGATCAACCACCACGCCGACCCCCTGCCTGAAGCAGCCCCTTCCGGCTATCTCGAGCTTCTGGTGGCCCGGCCTGGACTGTCGGAACCCTTGGCCCTCAGGGATCCTGAAGGCAATCGGGTCGCTCTGGTGCCACCTGGTCATCTTGGCATTCAGCAGATCGGGATCCGCATTGGCGTGCGGGATCTTGAGGCCCACCGGAAATTCTATGGCGAGGCCCTCGGGCTGGACGAGATCCGGCCCGGTGTCTTCCAGGCGGGTGAGAGCCTGATCCTGCTGGAAGCCGATCCCGTTGCCCCGGCCGATGCCCAGATGCGCGGGTCGGGCTGGCGCTACATCACCTTCCAGGTCTTCAAGGTGGACCAGGAACATACCCGGGTCCTTGCCCTTGGTGGACGCGAGGCCATGCCCCCCACCACCCTGGGCACCACGGCCCGGATCTCCATGGTGCGCGATCCAGATGGCAACTGGATCGAATTGTCGCAGCGCGCGTCCATTACGGGGACGCTGGACTGACGCTATTTCATTCCGATCTGGGTTAGGTCCGTCTAGACTTGGCCTGACTCAGTGAGGACTCCCCCGTCAGTCACAATGGACGATTCCCGTCGCGCCAATGCCAGCCTGGTGATCGAGGCCATGTACCGCGTGGCCGGCGACCCAGAGCGGTGGGAGCAGCTGATCCATGCCCTCAGCCCTGAGGACGAAGATCAGGAGGTTCCGGCGGCGGATGTGCGCAATCTGGCCCTGTCCGAGGACATTGCCCGGCTCGTCCGGGTTCCGGGGGAAGGTCCCCAGACCCTGCACGCCAGCCGAAATGATGTCGGCTGGGCGATCCTCTCCACACGCGAACGGGTGACGGCGGCCAATGCGGCGGCCCATGCGGTAATGATCAAGGGTCTCGGGGTCCTGACCCCCGGCCTGACCCCCAGATTCGACGACCCGGCCAATGCAGAGGCACTGACCCAGGCCCTTGACCGGGTCAGGTCCCATGGCAGTCAGGCAATCGTGAAGTTCGACCGGTCTGGGGACGAGGGGCCGTGTTTTGCCTATGCCGTGCCGGCCCGCGACCTGCCCAGCCTGCTGGGACGCCCGGTTCAGAGCCTGGAGGACGCTGATCAGGCCTTCGCCCTGGTCTTCCCGGCGGCCGAGGAGACCTCGCGTCTTTGGACCTCTGTCCGGCAGAGTTTCGGGCTCACCGCCGCCGAGGTCCGTCTCGCGCGGGCCCCGCGGGACGGGCGCAGCCTCAAGGAGGCCGCCGACGACCTGACGGTCAGCCACAATACGGTCCGCAACCAACTCCGGGCCATATTCGACAAGATGGGGGTCAAGCGGCAAAGCGACCTGATCCGGGCCCTGACCGAGCTTTCCGCCCTGGCGGGCATTCTGGACGCCCGTCCCGAGACCGCTCATGCGGGGCCGGACCTGGCGGCACCGGGCATCCAGAGGATCACCCTGGACGACGGCCGGGTCCTGGCCTTCCGCTGCTATGGCGATCCCGACGGCCGCAACGTCCTCTATTTCCATGAGGGTATGGGCTCCAGCCTGCTGCCCCCGGGGGCAGAGGCCTTGGCCCATGATCTGGGTATCCGGGTCATTGCCCCCGAACGGCCCGGCTTTGGTCAGTCCGACCCACACAGCGACTACAGTTTCGATGGCGTGGCCGAGGACGTCATGACCCTGGCTCATCGACTGGGCGTCCAGACCGCCTCCGTCCTGGCCATATTGTCAGGCGCTCCCTCGGCCCTGCAGACGGCGGCACGGCTCGGCGACAGAGCCCGTTCGGTTCTGATCTGTTCAGGCCGCCCGCCGCGCCAGACCCGGGAACGGGCCGGCGACAATCCCCTGTCCATCTTCCGTGCCCGGATCGAGAGCAATCCCTGGGTCGTGGAGACCCTCTATGCGGTCCTTCGGATGCGGCTCAGCCCTGCCCTGGTCAACCGTATGGTGGAAAGGGCCGTGGTCCATTCGCCCTCAGACCAGGCCTTCCTGGCTGAGCATCCGGAAATGATCAGCTTCATGACCGACTATGTGACCGAGTGCCTGGCGCGCTCGAGTCGGGGGCCAGCTGACGAGATTCGCGCCTTCAGGCGGGGCCGAAACCTCACCGCAGCCGATGTCCAGGCCCCCATCACTGTCTGGCATGGGGCAGAGGACCGTCTGGCACCCCTTCCGGACCTTCTGGCCTATCTCGGCGACAAGCCCCGCGACGTCCGGGTGATCGAGGATGTCGGCTATACCCTGGCCCTGAAGCATTGGCGCGACATGCTGACCTTTGCTGCCGGCTGAGGGCGACCATAGTCCAAATGGATCATGCGCCCCGAGCGCCAATCATGGTCCTTGGGACCTGCACGGCATTTGCGGGGCAGTCGCAAATGAATTGAAAAATGATCGCCAATGACTTGGGGTTGCAGACTCTTGACCTTGATAGGGCTGGAGCTTGACCTAGTGGCGATCAGCAATCTGGTTCGAATTACATTGTTCTCTGAATTCTCAGCCAGCCGGCGGGCATCAGGGATCTCTTCCGGGGATTAGTCCATGAAGTCGCTCAACATCGCCGCCGCGCTTGCCGGTGCCATCCTGCTCAGTGCTGTGGCCGCGCCCAGCTATGCCCAGCTCAAGGGCCCCGCCCCTATCGAGGGCTCCACAGGCAAATATATGTCGCCCTACACCTCTGACGGGGTGACGGCGGGCTGGGTCACCAAGTCCATGCAGGTCAAAGCCGCGGGCCAGATCGGCTCAATGGCTGGCAACTATGCTGGCCAGAAGGCGATGGAACAGGTGCCGTTCGTCGGTGGCTTCCTTGGCAAGAAGGCGGGTGCGGCGCTCGGTCGCGCTGCAGCGATCCAGGCCATCGGTGGTGAAGAATTCCTTCGTTCCACCTCAGACCTTTCTTTCAATACGCTGCAGGAAATGGCCCAGTTCATTTATCTCAACTTTGGGACCAACGCAGATTTCAATCAGATCCTGAAGGCAACCTATGCCATCTATCCTGAACTTGAATCGATCTATCCCGCCGCAATCAGCGGCCTTTGATTAAGCAGTGGGCGGCCTCGGTCGCCCACCATTCAGGATCAGGGAAATGCCCGTGCTGACCAAGACGACTACCCTCGCCCTTGCGGCCCTTCTGGCCCTGGGCCTAGCGGCCCCGGCCTCGGCCAAGGAAAAGCTGAAGCCCCAGGGCTCGGCCACGGTCTATCGTGACACCGCCTCTCCCGACGGGGTGAAGGGGATCGGCACCGAGAGTCAGGACATCGTTTCCATGGCCGATGCCATGTATCGCGACCTGCTCAATGTGCCGGAACTGATGAACCGCCCGACCCCGCCGCGGATCATTGTGGACCCGAAATATTTCCGCAACGAGAGCTCGGAAATCATCGACAAGGCCCTGATCACCGACCGGATCCGGGTCAATCTCCTGCGGGCCGCCCAGGGGCGCATGCGCTTCATCGGCCGTGAATATGCCAATGCCGTGGCCGAGGAGCGGGAACTGAAGGACGCCGGGGCCGTCGATGTCGGCACGACGGGCCGCACGCGCGCCCAGGCTGGCGCTGACTATCGCCTCGTGGGCCGGATCGGCACCCGCGACGCCATCGACACCCGCACCGGCCAGACCTCGCGGTTCAGCCAGTACACCTTTGAACTCCTCGACATGGAATATGGGGAGATCATCTGGTCGAACCTCTATGAGTTCAAAAAGGAAAACCGCGACGACGTCGTCTATCGCTAGTGGGATCTGCGGGGGCAATGCCGATCCTGGTCCGACTGTTCGGGGCCGCCGCAATCCTGGCGGCGAGTGCCGGCCAAGCCTGGGCGGCCAAGCCGCCGCCCATGCTGCCGCCTGTGCCCTTTGAGGCCGGGCCGGAGGAATTCGTAACCCGCCTGACCACCGATGTTCCCCAGAACCGGGTCCTGAACCAGATGGAGATCGGGGCCCGGGCTTTCTGGCGGGCCGACTATCCCCAGGCCAAGCCGGCCCTGGACGATGCCATGATGCGGATCGACGCGGTCTTTGCCGACAGCGACAATGCCGCAAAGGCCCGCAAGCTCTGGTACGACGAGGGCTCTAAGGACTTCAAGGGTGAGCCCTATGAACGGGCCATGGCTTTCCTCTATCGGGGTCTGATCTATCTGCATGACGGCGACTATGAAAATGCCCGGGCGTCCTTCCGCCGGGGCCTGATGCAGGACGCCTTTGCCGAGGAAGACCAGAACCGCTCCGACTTTGCGGTCCTGCTCTATCTCGATGCCTGGGCCTCGCACCTCAATGGCGACAAGGACCTGAGGGACGAAACCCTGGTCCAGCTGAAGAAGCTGCGGCCCAGCTTTGGCGGTTTTGGCGAAAAGGACGACACCCTGGTCTGGCTCGAGACCGGCCAGGGCCCGCGCAAGCTGGGGGACGGGGCCAGCCATTCCTTCTTCGTCTATCGCCGGGGCAAGCCGATCCTGGAGAACCAGGCCCAGGTCATGCTGGGGGCTGCGGCCCTCCAGGCCTATCCCATGGAGGATGTCTTCTATCAGGCCTCCACCCGCGGCGGCCGGGAGATCGACAAGATCCTGGAGGGCAAGGCCCAGTTCAAGGCCGTGACCGGCGGGGTCGGCTCGTTCCTGGCGGATACCACCGTGGCGCTTCAGGACTCCAGTGCCTTGAGCGGCGGGGGCCAGTTTGGTGATGCCGTGGCCGCCGTTGGCGTGCTCAGCGGGGTCTTGCTGATCGTGTCCTCCAGCGCCAAGCCCCAGGCCGATGTGCGCACCTGGTCCTCTCTACCCGACACCATCCACGTCCTGACCCTGGCCTCCGGCGGCAAGCCCCAGGACCTGCAGGCCCGTTTCCTCAAGGCCGGACTTCCGGTCGCCGACAAGCCGATCCGCTGCGAGATCGACGAGAACCACAAACAGCTCTGCCTCGTCAGAGCCCACTGAATTCAGCCCGGAGATACCCCGATGACCCGCACCAAGATCGCCGTTCTCGCCGCCGCCCTGGGCAGCACCGCCGTTCTGGCCGGCTGCGCCACACCCCCTGAGGGCGGTGTGCGCATCGACCAGCAGAACTATGAGCGCCCGGCCCTCAATTCCGTCCGCGTGCTGGACGGCACGCTCGCCCAGTATCGCGGAGCCAAGAACAAGGTCGACAGCCTGCTGGACGTCGAAGGCGTCTATGTCACCAAGGGCCCCACCGGCTTCTCGGGCATCACCGCCCAGATCCGCAACAAGACCAATGTCGCCCTGCCCCTGGAGGTCCGCGTCTCCTGGTATGACCAGAACGGCGTGCCCACCGACGGGGCCCAGTCCTGGACCCGGCTCTTTGCCCAGCCCCAGGCCATGGTGACCTTCCAGCAGTCCTCGGCCCGGCTGAATTCGGCCCAGTACTATGTGGAAATCCGCGGCGCCCAATAGGCCCTTCAGCGTTCAAGACAGACGGAGTCTCCCATGCAGACCCTCAAGACCCTGACCCTCGGCCTGGCCATCGCGGCCATGGCGGTTCCGGCCCTCGCCCAGTACCGGCCCGAGGCTCCGGGCGTGGTCTATCGCGATGGGATGCCGTCGGTGAACACCCCGGCCCCTGCGGCGGACCCCAACGCCGGCAACTATGCGACCTCGGCGGGCTTTGCCCGCTGGTACCAGGCCGCCGGGCGTCCGACCCTGCTGCTGTTCTGGAACCGCGAGCTCATCGAGGACGGCACCAGCCAGTATGACAATGTCCAGTCCGTTCGGGTGGACAGCGTCGCGGCCAGTGAAGCCGCCGCCTATCGCGGCCGGAACTTCTCGGCCTCAGCAGGGGTTGCCGGGGTCTCGACGGTGGGAGAGGCGCGCCAGTATCAGGAGCGGACCACCAACAGCGGTTATGGCTTCCGCGACAATCTCTTCGCCAAGGGGGTTGAGAGCGCCATCCTCTCGGCCTTCATCAATGCCGGGGCGCGGATGGTCGATCGCGAGGCGGTGATCCGCAAGCAGTCCGCCAAGGGCACCACTGGGGAAGCCCTGGACATCCAGCGTCTGGAGACCCTGGCCATGGGCCAGGGCATCCAGTACCTCATCGAGGTGCTTCCCGATGATGACCTGGCCTCGCCGACGGGGGTCAGCTTCACCGTCAAGGTGACCCACCTGCCGACCTCCACGGTCCGTGCCCAGTTCGTGACCACGGGGGATCCGCCCAAGGGGCCTGCCAAGATCGTGGCTGTTGCTGGGGCCGGCTTTGAAAAGCGCGCCGCCGACAGCCGCAAAACCCCCCAGACCATCGGGTCCCAGGTGGCCTATGACACCATGGCCAAGCTGCGCTGACCCCCTCCGTCACGCTTCGCGTACCACCTCCCCC
Source organism: uncultured Alphaproteobacteria bacterium (assembly GCA_903930545.1). Classification (GTDB taxonomy): domain Bacteria; phylum Pseudomonadota; class Alphaproteobacteria; order Caulobacterales; family Caulobacteraceae; genus Phenylobacterium. Next base: position 1,160 of record CAIYZB010000061.1, on the reverse strand, counting down.
GGAGGGGGAGGAATGACCTCAAGCTAATTGCTCCCCCTCCGGGGGAGCTGTCAGCAAAGCTGACTGAGGGGGCCTCAGGCCTTGCGGATCTTGTCGGCAAAGGCCCCGTTCAACCGGGCTGTGGCGTTGCGGGTATCGATGATCAGGGGCAGGGTTTCGGCCAGCTCCCGATAGTCCACGGCATCATGGTCCGTGGCGATGATCGCCGCATCGAAGGTTCCCACATCTGACCAGGCCACGGAACTCATGCCAGCGACCTCGGGGTGCTCGGCCAGGGTTGGGGCCACAGGGATGTGGGGATCGTAATAGGCGACCTCGGCCCCACGTTCCCTCAGGATGCGGATGATGTGCAGAGACGGGCTCTCGCGCATGTCATCGACGTTCTTCTTGTAGGCCAGACCAATGACCAGGATCTTCGCCCCGGCAAGGGGACGGGTCAGGAACTTTTCCAGGCGATCCACCACGCGGCCGGGCAGGCGTTCCACCACATCCCCGGCCAGTTCGATGAACTTGGTTTCCTCACCGACGGTCTTGGCCTTCCAGGTGAGGTAGAAGGGGTCGATGGCGATGCAGTGACCCCCGACCCCGGGGCCCGGATAGAAGGGCATGTAACCAAAGGGCTTTGTCTTGGCGGCGTCCACCACCTCCCAGATGTCGATATCGACGCTCTCGAAGACCACCTTCAGCTCATTGACCAGGGCGATGTTCACCAGGCGGAAGATGTTCTCGGTGAGCTTCACCGCCTCGGCGGTCCGGAGGTTGGAGACGGGGACAACGGTGGTGATGGCCGAATAGACGGCACAGGCCATGCGGCGTTCAGGGTCGGTATCGGCCCCGACCACCTTGGGGATATTTGTGGTGCCGAACTGGAGATTGCCGGGATCTTCCCGCTCCGGACTATAGGCCAGGGCGAAGTCCACCCCGGCCTTGAGGCCGGACGCAGTTTCCAGGATCGGCTTGATCAGGTCCTCGGAGGTGCCGGGATAGGTGGTGGATTCCAGCACCACCAGCTGGCCAGGCCGCAGGCGGGTCGCCAGGGTCTCGGCACAGGACCTCACATAGGAAAGGTCCGGCTGGCGGTCATGGTCCAGGGGGGTGGGCACGCACATCAGCAGGGTATCGGGCGCGGACAGGCGGTCGGGGTTGCTGGTGACCTCCAG
>CAIYZB010000060.1 GCA_903930545.1 uncultured Alphaproteobacteria bacterium | reverse complement strand
CCCAGGTCCCGCCTGCGGATCAGATCCCGGTCTTTGATACCTCCGGGCGGATGGGCTGGATGGGGGCCTATCAGTTCCGCTTTCACTGCGGTCCGCCTGCGACGGGCGCATCCCGGGAGGCCCCCGGCAGTGGCCTGACCCAGGTCTGGGCCCGGGACTGGCCGGAGCGGGCCCTGGACTATCCGGCCCTGGCGAGCCTTGCCGATACCTTCGTGGTGAAGATCCTGCAGGTGCGCGGGGATGTGCCGCCCGTGGCGACGGTCTCGCTCTCCACCTATTTCCTGGGGGACGAGGCGGCCCTGGCCCGTCAAAGCTCCCGGCCGCTGTTGGCGAGCTCCGATGTCCGAGCCTTCCAGCACGGCTTCAGCGACCAGAGTTCAGAGCTCTGGTCCGATGACGGCACCCTTCTGGCGGTTTCCCACCAGGTGGTCTGGTTCAAGTCCTAGGGCTTGGGAGCCAAAGGGCTGCCCGGCGTCCAGCCCGGCCGGGCGGGGTCATTCGCGACCTCGGCAGTGAGCCCGTAGAAGAAGCCGTTGAACGTCTTTGCGGCCTCGAAATCCATGGGCTGGGTCAGGTCGTCCTGGGGACGGTGATAGCGCACCCGATACCACTCCCGATATCGTGCCTCGGCCTCGGTGCCCGGATCGAAGCCGAAGATGAAGCCGATGGCCGGGACCCCGATCCCCATGAAGGGCCAGTGGTCAGCCCGGGTCAGCAGGCCCCGCTCCGGTTCCTGGTCCGGCCGGATCTCGATCTCCATGGCCTTGGCCACCTTGCGGGCACTGGCCCCCAGGGTGGTGTCATCCACGGCCAGGGCCGTGAGGATTTTCAGGGGAAACAGGGGCCTAAGCTGGTCGAGATTGATGTTGGCGGCGAGGCTATCGACGGGAACCGTAGGGTGTCTGACGAACCAGTTGGCCCCCAGCAGACCCTTCTCCTCCCCGGTAAAGGCGGCGAACAGGACGCTGCGGCCATAGCCCTTGCCGGCCTGACGCTCGGCCAGACGCACCAGCAAGGCGACATAGGCCGCATCATCCAGGGCCCCGTTATAGAGACTGTCGCCATCCACGGGCTCGCCATAGCCATAGCCGTCGAGATGGGCCGACAGGACCAGATGCTCCGCGGCGAGCTTGGGATCGGTGCCGGGAAGGACCCCCAGGATGTTCTTCGAGGTGTAGTCGCGCCGCTCAAGGGTCAGGCTCAGGGACAGGCGGGAGGGGATATCGAAGGCGGCCAGGGGCTGTTTGTCGCCGCCGGCCTTGAGGATTTCGGCGGCTACATGACCCGACCCGGCAATCATGGCCGCAAAGCCTTCGGGGCTGAGGGTCATGGCCGGGATCGTCGGACTCGCCTTTGCGTCGGCGAAGGTGATGGTGCGGGCATAGGCGGCGGGCCAGCGATAGGGCTCGATGGTGAAGCCGGGATCGTCCACCTGGACAATGCCGACAGCGCCAGCCGCCTGGGCAGCGGCGACCCTCTGGGCCGAGGTGGTCAGGCCCTTGCGCTTGGTATTGAAGCAGACAGCGATCTTGCCGCTGACGTCCGTCAGGTCGGCAGCGCTGCAATAGCCCCGGAAGGTGAGGGGGGCTTCCAGGCTTGCGGGAGCGTCCTCCGTCGCGCGGATGGAGATCTGGTGCAGGAACTTCAGGGGCGCGGTGGTCCCGTCCGGGCGGGTCAGGGCGAAGCTGGCCCGGGTCACCGCCACCTCGTGGAGGGGGACCTCCTGGAACCAGGTGCCATTGTCGCCGGCGGGCTTCAGGCCGGCTTTTGCAAAGCGATCGGCCACAAGTCGGGCGGCACGGTCATAGCCGGGGGAGGCGACATCGCGGCCCTCCATGTCGTCGCCGGACAGGGCTTCGGTCATGTGCCACCAGGCCCGGGTGTCGGGATCCCGGATTTCCCCGTCCCGGCTGGGCGGTGCGGCCATAGCAGCGGTGGCCATGAGGCTGGCGGCGAGGGCAAGGGCGATGCGCATGGGAACTCCGGATCTCGTTGCTCCCCAGCTGGGGGCGCTGACACCCATAAGGGTGGCTGAGGAGGACTTTAAGCCCCTTTCTTTTCGGGCGATCTTCGGGTTCGGGCGCGTACCAATTCCTCCCCTCTTGGGGGAGGGGGACCGCGAAGCGGTGGAGGGGGCCCGGGGCCGTCACCCCCTCAGTCGGCATTCGCCGACAGCTCCCCCTGAGGGGGAGCAATTAGCTAGGAGACAACCGGCGCGACGGAGGGGGTCAGTGGCCCT
>CAIYZB010000059.1 GCA_903930545.1 uncultured Alphaproteobacteria bacterium | reverse complement strand
GAGGTCATCCTCGGGGCCCGCAATGGCCCGCCCCTGGCCGTGGGCTATGGCGACGGGGAGATGTTCCTGGGCTCCGACGGCCTTGCCCTGGGCCCCTTCACCAACCGTGTCGTCTATCTGGAAGACGGCGACTATGTGCAGATCGACCATCAGTCGGCCAAGATCTTCGACGGGGCAGGTCTGCCTGCCAACCGGCCGATCAAGATCCTGCCCGCGTCCTCGGCCATCATGGAGAAGGGCAATTATCGCCACTTCATGGAAAAGGAGATCCACGACCAGCCGGAAGGCTGCCAGCGGACCATCGCGGCCTATGTGGATACCCTGAGCGCACGCACCGCCATCCCTGGCGATATCGACTTTGCAAGCCTCAGCCGTATCCAGATCGTGGCCTGCGGCACGGCCTATATCGCCGGCCTGATGGGCAAGTATCTGATCGAGCAGCTGGCCGACCTGCCGGTGGATGTCGAGGTGGCCTCGGAGTTCCGCTATCGCGAGCCCGCCCTGGATTCAGGCACCCTGGCCCTGGCCATCTCACAGTCCGGCGAGACGGCCGATACCCTGGCCGCCCTGCGCTATTGCAAGGCCAAGGGCATGCGCAGTGCCGCCGTGGTCAATGCGGTGGAAAGCACCATTGCCCGCGAGGTCAATGTGGTCTGGCCCATCCATTGCGGACCCGAGATCGGCGTGGCCTCCACCAAGGCCTTCACCGCCCAGGTCAGTGTGATGATCGCCCTGGCCATTGCCGCCGCCCGTGCCCGGGGCCGGATCGATGCCGCCGAGGAACAGCGACTAGTCAAGGTGCTGCTGGAAGCCCCGCGCCTGATCGCCGAGTCCATCAAGCTGGAAGAGGCCGTGAAACTGGTGGCCGTGGAGGTCGCCCGGGCCCGGGACGTCCTCTATCTCGGCCGCGGCCCCATGTATCCGCTCGCCCTGGAAGGGGCGCTCAAGCTCAAGGAGCTGAGCTATATCCATGCGGAAGGCTATGCCGCCGGCGAGCTCAAGCACGGCCCCATCGCCCTGGTGGACGAGCACACCCCCATCGTCATCCTCGCCCCCTATGACAGCTATTTCGAGAAGTCTGCCTCGAACATGAGCGAGGTCATGGCTCGTGGCGGTCAGGTGGTCTTCATTACCGACCCCGAGGGTGAGCGCCATGCGCCTGCCGGAGCCCGGGTGGTGGTGACGGCACCGCGTTGTGACCCCCTTGTCGCGCCGCTGGTCATGTCCGCCCCGATCCAGCTGCTGGCCTATTATGTCGCCGTCCAGAAGGGGGCCGATGTGGATCAGCCGCGGAACCTCGCCAAGTCGGTGACGGTGGAGTAGTCACACGCCACATCCGGAGATTTCCATGACCCAGACTGTTCGCAAGGCTGTCCTGCCCGTGGCGGGCCTCGGCACCCGTGTCCTGCCCGGCGCCAAGACCACCCCCAAGAACATGCTCAATGTCGTGGACCGGCCCATCCTGTCCTATGTGGTGGAAGAGGCCCGCGCCGCCGGGATCGAGCACTTTGTCTTCATCGTCGGCCGTGGTCAGGGAGCCATCGAGGACTATTTCGACTCCAGCCCCGAGATCGAGTCCATCCTGGAGGCCAAGGGCCGGGTGGAGATCCTGGCCGATGTCCGCCGTGACCTTCCAAAGCCTGGCGGCATGAGCTTTGTGCGCCAGATGGCCCCCCTGGGCCTGGGCCACGCCGTCTGGTGTGCCCGCGACATCATCGGTGACGAGCCCTTTGCCGTCATGCTGCCCGACATGCTGATGGCCGCCCCGACTCCCTGCCTGGCACAGGCTGTGGCCGCCCATGGCCAGGTCGGCGGCAACATCATTGTGGTGGAGCCCTGCCCCGCCGGAGAGGCCCACAAATACGGGATCGTGGCCCTGGACGGTCAGGATGGCCGCCTCAACCGCATGACCGGCATGGTGGAAAAGCCCGCCCCCGGCACCGAGCCCTCGAACCTGTTCATCTCGGGCCGCTACATCCTGCAGCCGGAAATCTTCGAGCTGCTGGAACGCCAGGGCAAGGGGGCCGGGGGCGAGATCCAGCTGACCGACTCCATGGCCGAGCTGATGAAGGTCCAGGCCTTCCATGCCCTGGAATATGAGGGCACGACCTATGACTGCGGCGACAAGATCGGTCTGCTGCGAGCCAATGTTGCCTTTGCCCTGGCCCGGCCCGATCTGGCCGATGCGGCGCGGGCGGCGATCACCGCGCTTCTTTAGCCGTAGGTCTGGCGGTACCAGTCGACGAAGCGCGGCAAGCCGACCTCGATGGGGATGGACGGGGTATAGCCGGTCACGTCCTTGAGCTTTGAGACATCGGCGAAGGTGGTGGTCACATCACCAGCCTGCATGGGCCGCATGATCTTTTCCGCCTCCCGACCCAGGGCGGTTTCCAGCACCCGGATCATGTCCATCAGGCCCTCGGGCCGGCCGCCCCCGATATTGAGGATACGGTTCTCGGCACGGGGTGGCGGGTTGTCGAGGGCTCCCAGGATGCCGTCGACGATGTCGTCGATATAGGTGAAGTCCCGCGACATCTCACCATTGCCGAAGACCTCGATGGGCTCGCCCGCCAGGATCTTCTGGGTGAAGGAGAAATAGGCCATGTCCGGACGCCCCGCCGGGCCATAGACCGTGAAGAACCTCAGGCCCGTCTGCGGAAAGCCATAGAGACTGGCATAGGCCGAACTCATCAGCTCCCCGGCCCGCTTGGTGGCCGCATAGAGGGAGACGGGATCGGCCGCTGCATCATCCTCCCGGAAGGCCGCGCCATCCGCCGGACGGTCGCCATAGACAGAGGAGGAAGAGGCATAGACCAGATGCTCGAAGCCCTCCGCATGGCGGCAGGCCTCAAGGATCGACAGGTGTCCCGCCAGGTTGGAGCGTTCATAGGCAAAGGGATTGTCGATGGAATAGCGAACCCCGGCCTGGGCGGCGAGGTGAACCACCCGCCGTGCGCCCGTGCTGCGGAACAGCCCGGCCATGGCCTCGGCATCGGCGATATCGGCCCGGACCATGGTGAAACCATCCAGGGCCTCAAGGCGCGCCGCACGACCGGCCTTCAGGGCCGGATCGTAATAGGTATTGAAATTGTCGACGCCGACCACGGCCTCGCCACGGGCGATCAGTCGCTCTGCCACATGGCTTCCGATAAAGCCGGCCGCACCGGTCACGATCACAGTCATATGCAATCCATAGGATCATTTTTTCGCTTCGTCTTCCCATAAGGGTGAAGTGGGACTAGCCCTTGGTTCCATCCGGTTCTGGTAACGCCATGAAGCTCTTCATCTATGGATTTGGCTTTTCAGCCCGTGCCCTGGCCCGGCGGCTGATCCCCCAGGGCTGGGAGGTGGCTGCCAGCCACCGCCAGCCCGAGGATGCCGATCGCCTTGAGGCCGAGGGGGTGACCCCCGTCCTGGCCAGCGATCCGCAGGCGATCCAGACCGCAATCGCCCAGGCCCGGGCCATCCTCATCACCGCCCCACCCGGCCCCGACGGCTGCCCCGGACTGCCCGCTCTGGTTCCCGCCCTGGCCCGGGCCCAGGCCTTTCCCGATTGGCTGGGGTATCTGTCCACCACCGGGGTATATGGCGACCGCCGCGGCGGTTGGGTCTTCGAGACCAGCCGCCTGGCCGCCCAGTCCACCGAAGGGGCCCGCCGGGTCGCGGCCGAGCGGGACTGGCTAGAGGTCGGCCGCGGCATGGGCCTAACCGTCACCATCTTCCGCCTGCCCGGCATCTATGGCCCCGGCCGCTCGACCCTGGACCGCCTGAGAGAGGGCCGTGCGACCCGTGTCGCGGCTCCGGGACAGGTCTTCAGTCGCATCCATGTGGAGGATCTGGCCGCAGGTCTCGAAGCCTCCATGGCCCGGCCAAGGCCCGGCGGGATCTATAATCTCTGCGACGACGAACCGGCCCCTAACAGCCAGGTGGTGGCCTATGGGGCAGCCCTACTGGGAATGGAGCCCCCGCCGGAGGAACCCCTCGATCTGGCCAGCCTGAGGCCCCAGGCCCGGCGCTTCTATGCCGAGGTAAAGCGGGTCTCCAATGCCCGGGCCAAGGGGGAGCTGGGCTGGTATCCGGCCTACCCCACCTATCGCGAGGGGCTGTCGGCCATATTGGCGGCCGGGGGCTAGACCAACTCGCCCAGGGTCGCGAGCAGGCGCTCGATGTCCCGAGGGCGCGACAGGCGATGATCGCCATCCTTGATAAGGCTGAAGACGACATCCTTGCCCGTGATCGCCTCGGCGAGGACCAGGGCATGCTGCCATGGCACATCGGGATCCGCCCCGCCCTGAAGGATCCGGACCGGGCAACCAATGGCCACCGGCCCGGGCAGGATCGACCAGGTGCTACCGTCATCAAGCAGATTGCGGGTGATGGGATAGGGATCGCCATAGTCCGACGGTCTCAGCCAGACCCCCGTCTCCGCCATCTGCCTGCGGTCTGCCTCGGTCATCTCCGGGGCCATGAGCTTTTCGGTGAAGTCCGGAGCCGGGGCGATGAGCAGCAGGGCCGCGACCCGCTCCGGATGGGCCATGGCCAGGATGCAGGAAATCCAGCCCCCCATGGAGGAGCCCACCAGGATCACTGGCTCCTCGGTCAGGGCCTCGATCACAGCCAGGGCATCAGATCGCCAGCGGCTGATGGTGCCCTCTTCGAAGGCCCCGCTGCTTTCCCCGTGCCCGAAATAGTCGAAACGAACATAGGCCTGGCCCATGGATGCGGCCCATTCAGCCAGGGCCTCAGCCTTGGTGCCGCTCATGTCGGAGCGAAAGCCCCCCAGCCAGACAACGGCCGGGCCCCGTCCGGGGATACGCCGCCAGGCCAGGGTCGAGCCATCGGGCTGTGCCAGGCGTCCGGTTTCTTCAGCCATGATCGGATCCTCAAGGATTTGACGGCCATCGAGACCTGAAATTGCGAACTTTACGTCAAGGCCTTGTGCGCTATGCAGGGGATCGTGACCCTGCCAGCCGGATTTACCCTTTTACAGGTCGTGCCCGAACTCGAGACGGGCGGCGCTGAACAGACCACCCTGGATGTGGCCCAGGCCGTCGTGCGCCTGGGAGGCAAGGCCCTGGTGGCGACCCGGGGCGGCCGCATGACCTCGCGGCTGGTGGCGGATGGCGGGCAGCTGGTGGCCATGCCGGTCCAGTCGAAGAACCCCCTGGTGATGCTGGGGAATGCCGCGCGTCTGGCCGACCTGATCCGCAAGGAAGGGGTCAGCATGGTCCATGCCCGCAGCCGGGCCCCAGCCTTTTCGGCGCTCTGGGCAGCCCATGCCACCAAGACCCCCTTCGTGGCCACCTATCACGGGGTCTACAAGGCCAAGTCCGACCTGAAGCGCTGGTATAACGCGGTCATGACCCGGGGCGATCTGGTGATCGCCAATTCCGACTATACCCGCGACCACGTACTGGCCGAACACCACCTGGACCCGGCCCGGATCGTCAGCATTCCCCGTGGCGTGGACCTGGTCCGTTTTGATCCCAAGGCCGTCAAGTCCGCCCGGATCAAGGACCTGAAGGCTGCCTGGGGCATTGATCCAGAGGACAAGCGGGTCAAGCTCCTGCTGGCCGGGCGTCTGACCCGGATCAAGGGCCACCTGCTGATCATCTCCGCGGCCGCGCGCCTCAAGGCCGGAGGTCCGGACAACTTCCTGATCCTGTTCGCCGGGGATGATCAGGGTCGCACGGGATATCGTGAAGAGATCGATGCCGCCATTCTGGCCGCCGGACTCTCGGATCACGTCAGGGTTGTTGGCCATTGCGATGACATGCCAGCGGCCTATCTGGCCTGTGATCTTGCCATGCTGCCCACAACCGTCCCCGAGAGCTTTGGCCGCACAGCGGTAGAACCCCAGACCCTGGGCCGGGCCGTTCTGGCCTCCAACCATGGGGGCACGACCGAGACTGTGGTTCACGGCGAGACGGGCTGGCTGGTCGCACCCGGCGATGTGGACGCCTGGGCCGAGGCCCTGAAACTCGCCATCACCACCGGCCCCAGAAAGCTGGTGGCCATGGGCAAGGTGGCCGCAGAACGCTCGCGACGACTTTATTCCGTCGATGCCATGTGCGCGGCCACACTTGCGGCCTATGAACAGGTTCTGGAGGCTAGGACCTGATGGCGCGCGAGATCAAGAAGATCCTGGTGATCAAGCTGTCGGCCTTGGGGGACTTTGTCCTGGCCCTGGCCGCCATGAAGAAGATCCGTGAGGCCCATCCCAAGGCCCGGATCACCCTGCTCACCACCCCGCCCTTTGAAGAACTGGCTCGCTCCTGCCTCTATTTCAACGAGGTGGAGACGGACGGTCGCCCGGAGGGCTTCAGCGCCTGGATGGCCCTGAGAGGCCGGATCAAGCGGGCCCGTTATGACCGGGTCTATGACCTGCAGACGTCTGCCCAGTCCGGCCGGATCTTCCATATGCTGCGACCCTTCCCGCCGGAATGGTCGGGCATCGCTGTTGGCTGCGCCCTGCCGCACCGCAACCGTGATCGCAATGACATGCACACCCTGGAACGCCAGGCCGACCAGCTGAAATATGCCGGCATCTGGCCCGACGCCCCGGTAGAGCCCGGCAGCGCCCCGCCGCCGGACCTGTCCTGGATCCTGCGCAAGGCTCCCGCCGAACGGCCGGTGGCCGGTGCCATCCAGCCGCGCCCCTATGTGATCTTCATTCCCGGCGGCTCGGCCCACAGGCTGGAAAAGCGCTGGCCAGGAGAGTCCTTCGGCGAACTGGGCAAGATCCTCTATGACCGTGGCTTCGACATTGTTGTGGTTGGCGGGCCCCAGGAAAGCGCGCTCGCCCGTCTCATCCAGCGCTATGTCGGCAAGGCCAGGGATCTGACGGGGCGGACCGACTTTGCCCGGGTCGCCCTGCTCGGAGCCCGTGCCGCCCTCGTGGTAGGCAATGATACGGGTCCGCTGCACCTGGCTGCCGCCACCGGCGCCCCGACGATCGTCCTGTTTTCAAAGGCTTCCGACCCAAATCTGTCGGCGCCACGAGGCCATGTCGCGGTTCTGTCCAGCGATAATCTGGCCGATCTGCCTGTGGCCACGGTCGCACAGGCAGCGAATGCTTTGGCCCCAGCCCCTGTCCGTCCTTGATAGAGGCCCCGGCCTTGGTCATATAGGGAGCTGAAGGGTGCAGGATCGCGCGAGCGAGTCCGGTCCTCTCTGTCGTCTCAACAGCTCACGGAGCAAAAGCCTATTCGCCGCCCCATGCAGGCGCCTCCCGTCAAGGACGGGCCGCGCATCAATGAAGACATCCGCGTTCCTCGCGTGCTCCTGATCGATCAGCACGGTGAGAAGCAGGGGGTCATGCCGACCTCGTCCGCCCTGGAGGCCGCCGAGGAAGCAGGCTTGGATCTCGTCGAGATCGTGCCCAATGCGGATCCGCCCGTCTGCAAGATCCTGGATTTCGGCAAGTTCAAGTTCCAGGAACAGAAGAAGAAGAACGAGGCGCGCAAGCGGCAGAAGATCGTTGAGATTAAGGAGATCAAGCTCCGCCCCAACATCGATACCCACGACTACGAAGTGAAGGCGCGGTCCATGCATCGCTTCTTCGAAGAAGGCGACAAGGTGAAGGTCACCCTGCGCTTCCGTGGTCGTGAACTGGCTCACCCCGAGCTGGGCATGAAGCTGCTTCAACAGGTCAAGGCTGACTTCGAGCCCGTGGCCAAGGTGGAGTACGAGCCCCGCATGGAAGGCCGCCAGATGATCATGATCCTGGCACCTCGGTGATCCCAGGCAGACCTGACTGTCCGGAAACGGCCGCCCTCCCGGCGGCCGCTTTTCGTTTTGGCCTTAGCTGAGGCATTCCATGGCCTGGACCCGCACCTATGACGAGGCCGAACCCCAGCGGGTCAATCGCTGGCTGGCCCAGAGTGGTGTCTGTTCGAGGCGCGAGGCCGAGGGCCTGATCACCCAGGGACTGGTCTCCATCGATGGAGAGATCGTCCAGGACCCCGGGCGCAAGATCCTGACCGGCCAGACCCTGACCCTGGCGGATGCCGCCCAGGAAGAACTGGCCTCGACCCTCAGCCTGATCGTCCACAAGCCCATCGGGGTGGTTTCCGCCCATCCCGACCCGGGCCAGACCCAGGCCAGCGATCTGCTGAGCCGGGCCAACCTTTGGGGCCCCAGCGAGGTCATTCCGGGGCCAAGGGACAGCCTGCCGCCCCTGGGGCGCCTGGACATGGATTCCCGAGGCCTGCTCATCCTGTCCGGGGACGGGGTGCTGGCCAAGGCCGTGATCGGTCCGGAGTCCGACCTGGAAAAGGAATATGTCGTCCGGGTCGAGGGCGAGATCACCGAGAAGAAGCTGGGCCTGCTGCGCCATGGTCTGCAGCTGGACCGCCGACAGCTGCGCCGGGCCAAGGTCTTCCACATGGGCGACCAGAAGCTGCGCATCATGCTGAAGGAAGGCCGCAATCGTCAGATCCGCCGCATGTGCGATCTGGTGGACCTGGAGGTGGTGGACCTTCTGCGGGTCCGGATCGGCCCGTTGAAGCTCGGTAATCTGGGCGAAAGCAAGTGGCGGCTGATCACACCGGCGGAACGTCAGGCTCTGGTCCAGCCCCAGGCCTCCAGCGAGGACTGACCCCGCCCCGTGGCAAGGTGATCACGGTTCAGGTGAAAGGGATCCCAAGCCTTGCCGCACAGGCCTCAGCCGCCTAACACCGGCCCATGGCTGAGACCGCACCTTCGACCGAGACCCACTCGCGCTTTGCGGGGACCTCACTGATCGCGGTGATCTTCATCAATATGCTGGGCTTCGGGATCATCGTCCCGCTCCTGCCCTTCTATGCCAAGTCCTTCGACGCCCAGGCCTGGCAGGTGGCCCTGATCTTCTCCGCCTATTCGGTGGGGGCCTTCTTCGGCGAGCCCTTCTGGGGCCGGTTGTCGGACAAGTACGGCCGCAAGCCGCTCCTGATCTCCACCATCATGGGCAACTGCCTCTGTTACCTGGCCCTGGCCTTTGCCCCCAATATCTGGGTGGCCTTTGTTATCCGCCTGATCGGTGGCCTGGCAGCAGGTAACGGGGCCGTGGTCCAGGGCTATATTGCCGACGTCACACCGCCGGAAAAGCGCGCCCGGCAGATGTCCTACCAGGGTGCCGCCTGGAATGTGGGCCTGATCGTCGGGCCGTCCCTTGGCGGTCTGTTTGCTCACCCCGATGCCGGACCGGCTGGGTTCCGCATCCCCCTGTTCATCGCCTCGGGCCTCGCCCTGCTCTGCGTCATAGCCATCACCATCTTCATCAAGGAAAGCCGCGTCCGCGACCAGACCATCAGCCATCGTCCCAGTCGCTGGTCCGCCGTCGGCGAAGCGGTCGGCCACCCGGTGATCGGGCGTCTGATGCTGCTCACCTTCATGGTCGGCTTTGCCTTTACCGGCATCGAGTCCGTCTTCGGTCTTTGGACCCAGGCCCGGTTTGACTGGGGCCCCCGGGAGATCGGCGTGGCCTTTGCCTTTGTCGGGGTGGCCGCTGCCATCACCCAGACCTTCGTCACCGGCCGTCTGTCCGAACGGTATGGCGAGGGGCCCATGCTGGCCGTGGGCATGGCCCTGACCACTGTGGCCATCGTCCTGCAGGTCTTTTCCGTCAACGGGCCTATGGTCATCGCCCTGATGTGTATGACCGCCATCGGCCAGTCCGTGGCCTTCCCCAATGTCGGCTCCCTGATCTCCCGCACGGCTGACCCCTATCGACAGGGCCAGATTCTGGGACTGAACAATGCCTGTGGAGCCCTGGCCCGAGTGATCGGGCCCTTCTGTTCGGGCCTGGCCTTTGCCGGGATCTCGATCAATGCACCCTTCATCCTGGGAGCGGTCGTCGTAGCTCCGGCCATCTTCCTGGCCCTGTCCGCGAGCCGCCTCGCCGGCCCGCCCCGGGACTGGTCCGAGGCCGACGAGACCCTATAGACTCTTTCTGGTTGCAATTATAGGCTGACACCATTCCTTGTGGTGGAGCCTGATGATGCGGAAAATCTGGGTAGGACTGTGCCTCTCCCTCGCCCTGGTTGGTGGCGCGCGGGCCCAAACGCCACAGCCCCCACCCTCGAAAGGCCCAGACGAGGGGGCGAGGCGATGCGCGACTCTTGCATCCAACTCGATCGAGCAGTTCGGCCGGGGTGACGAATTCTCCCGCGCCGGGATCGTGGAGCAGATCGCGACCCTTCGGGACCGCCCAGGGGTCCAGATTGCGGACCTCAGACCACACCTGGACCAGCTCGCAAGGTGCTATGACGCCCGAAGTGGTCGCGAACAGACCTGGCTCGATGGCGGAGCCAGCCTCGTTCTCTTCGGAAGTTCAGGTGCCGCGCTCAGCGCCGGGGCCGGGGCCATGACCCAGGGCTATTGGGGCGCGGCGGGACTGGCACCCGGTATCATCTCCCAGTTCAATGCCTGGGAACCCACCCGGGACCTCTATCAGGCTGGCGGTGAGGCCCTGGACTTCCTCTCCCAACGCTATTGGCAGCTGAACCGCGCCACGTCTGCCTTGCAGTTGAAAGGCCCCACCAAAGAAGCGGCCAAGTGTGGAGCCAACCTGCCGAAATTGGATCAGGAACTTGCGCAATGGTCGGAAACCGACAGGGCCGTGATCGGACCGGAGATCGAACGCCTTCAACGGCTCTGCAACAGCCTTGACCTGGAGCGGGGGCGGCTGGACCGCTTTCTGGCCGCAGCGGTCGTCCAGCAGAACTGGATCGGCCCGGGCCTGGCCAATGATGTCCTGCAACTGGATCGCCAGATCAAGATTCAGGACCGCAGCCTTCGCTATACACCCTTGCAGGCCGTTTCCATGATCGCGGCCTCACCCTTCCTGACGGTGGGATCGATCCTGTCCAATGAGGACTCCAAGGGGGCTGTCGAGGCCCTCAAGACCCAGAAGGCCGTCTCGACCCTGCAGGTCCCGGTTTCGAGTCTAGACCTGCCCGCAGCGCCAAGCGTCCTGGCCCTGCCTGAGCCCCTGTCCGATGCCGCAAGACAACGGACCGATGTCCCCAGGGCGGGCCGATCAAGACCTGACCGCAAACAGGCTCGGGATCTTCTTGAACAACTGGCCCAAATCCATCTCGACCTGGCCAAGGGGATCAATGAGCACAACGAGCGTGCCCAGGTTGCGGTCCGGATTGCTGAACTCTCCCGGCCCGGTGTGATCAAGGCGCGCTTTGATCCCGAAACCCACGCCATCGCCCTGACCTTCACACCGGCTGATGGTTCCTGAGGGACTCCGTCTTGCCATGGCGGTGACTTTCGCGTATTCACCCGCCCCTTCGGAACTGTCTGGCCAATGGCATGCCAGGGCAGTTCATCAATACACCAGAGGACGGGGCCGTAAGGCTTCGCAGCGAAATGCCGAAACTGAAGACCCACTCGGGCGCTAAAAAGCGCTTCAAGATGACGGCGACTGGGAAGCTGAAGGCCGGTGTGGCCGGCAAGCGCCACCGCCTGATCAGCCACAATGGCAAGTATATCCGTCAAAACCGCGGGACGAAGGTGATGAGCGACTCCGACGCCAAGATCATCAAGACCTACATCCCCTACGGCCTTTGATAGGAGCTTTGACAGATGGCACGCGTTAAAAGGGGCGTAACCGCCCACGCCAAACACAAGAAGGTTCTTGAGCAGGCCAAGGGTTTCTACGGCCGCCGCAAGAACACCATCCGCACGGCCAAGGCCGCCGTGGATCGGGCCGGTCAGTACGCCTATCGCGACCGCAAGGTCCGCAAGCGTAACTTCCGCTCGCTCTGGATCCAGCGCATCAATGCAGCGGCTCGTCTCGAAGGCATGACCTATGCCCGATTTATCCACGGCCTTGACCTGGCCGGGATCGAGATTGACCGCAAGGTGCTCGCCGATATCGCGGGCAACGACCCGACCGGCTTCAAGGCCATTGCCGACAAGGTTCGCGCCGCGCTGGCTTAAAGGTCGCGGGAGTTTTCTCCCTAAGCTTTTGAAAGCCCTCCGGCCGATCCGCCGGAGGGCTTTTTGCTGCCCTCTTTCCGCGCTCCCCTCAGACCTCTAAAGACGCGATCGCCATGACCGATCTTTCAAAGCTAGACTCTGACCTTTCCGCCGCCATCGCCGCTGCAGGCGACGCTGCGAGCCTCGAAGCCATCCGGGTTTCCGCCCTGGGCAAATCCGGCTCGATCTCCGACCTGCTGAAGTCCCTGGGCGGCATGAGCCCCGATGAACGCCGCGAGGTGGGCCCCCGGATCAATGGTCTGCGCGACCGGGTCCAGGGCCTGATCAGCGCCCGCAAGGCCGAGCTGGACGCCGCCGAGCTGGAGGCCCGCCTCACCGCCGAGCGGGTCGACCTGTCCCTGCCCCCGCCGCCCCGCCGTCGCGGCAGCGTCCATCCGACCATGCAGGTCATGGACGAGATGATCGCGGTCTTTGCCGAAATGGGCTTTGCCCTGGCCGAGGGCCCTGACATCGAGACCGACTTCAACAACTTCACGGCCCTGAACTTCCCGCCCAAGCACCCGGCGCGGGAAATGCACGACACCTTCTGGCTGCCGGAGGACGAACGCGGCGAGCGCAAGCTGCTTCGCACCCACACCAGCCCAGTCCAGGTGCGGGTCATGAACCGCATCAATGAAAAGCTGCCCTCCTGGATCGCCCAGGGCCAGGAGCCGCCGATCCGCATCGTTGTGCCGGGACGGACCTATCGTTCCGATTCCGATGCCACCCACACCCCGATGTTCCACCAGATGGAAGGCCTCGTCATCGACAAGGGGATCCATATGGGCCACCTCAAATGGACCCTGGACACCTTCATCGCCCGGTTCTTCGAGACGCCGGAGGTGACCACCCGTTTCCGCCCCCACCACTTCCCCTTCACCGAGCCCTCGGCGGAGATGGATGTCGGCTGTGACCGCTCGGGCAATGAGGTGAAGATCGGCCAGGGCAGTGACTGGCTGGAAATCCTCGGCTGCGGCATGGTCCATCCCAACATCCTGCGGACCTGCGGCCTGGATCCGGACGTCTGGCAGGGCTTTGCCTTCGGCTTTGGCGTCGATCGTCTGGGCATCCTGAAATACGGCATGCCTGACCTTCGCGACATGTTCGCCTCCGACAGCCGCTGGCTGTCCCATTACGGGTTCTCGGCCTTCCAGGCCCCGAACCCCGCCACTGGCCTGAGCTGAGGCGACACGAGATGAAGTTCACCCTGTCCTGGCTCAAGGATCACCTTGAGACCACCGCCACCACCCCTGAGGTCGTCGTTGCCATGAACATGGCCGGCCTCGAGGTCGAGCATGTCGATGACCCAGCCACCAAGCTGGCCGCCTTCTCGGTGGCAAAGATCATCGAGGCCGTGCAGCACCCCAATGCGGATCGCCTGCGGGTCTGCCAGGTCGACACCGCCGATGGCCGCAAGGAGATCGTCTGCGGGGCACCCAATGCCCGGCCCGGCCTGACCACCATCTATGCGCCCCTGGGGGCCTATGTCCCCGGCTCCGGCATCACCCTGGAGGCGCGACCTGTTCGCGGCATCGTCTCCAATGGCATGCTCTGCTCGGCGGCCGAGCTCGAGACCGCCAGCGAGTCTGACGGCATCATGGAACTGTCGGCCGATCTGGCCGTCGGCACCCCCGCAGCCGTGGCCCTGGGCCTGGAAGCGGTCATCGATTTCGAGGTCACCCCCAACCGGCCGGACTGGCTGGGCGTTGTGGGCATTGCCCGGGACCTGGCCGCCGCCGGTCTGGGAGCCCTGAAGGACCCCGCGGTCAAACCGATCGCCGGGACCTTTGCCAATCCGGTCTCGATCCAGGTGGACGAGGCAGGCGGATGCCCGGCTTTTGCCGGACGGCTGATCCGTGGCGTGCGTAACGGCCCCTCCCCTGACTGGCTGCAGCAGCGCCTGCTGGCGGTGGGACTTCGCCCCATCAATGCTCTGGTGGATGTAACCAACCTGATCTCCTACGACCGGGCCCGGCCCCTGCACGTCTATGACGCCGCAAAGCTGACCGGCGGGACCATCTCCGCCCGCCTGGGTCAGGAGGGCGAGAGCCTCGAGGCCCTCGACGGCAAGACCTATGCCGTCAATCCGGACATCTGCGTCATCGCCGACGGCTCAGGCGTCATCGGCCTCGGCGGGGTCATGGGCGGTCTGTCCACTGGCTGCTCCGAGACCACCACCGATGTCTTTGTGGAGAGCGCCTGGTTCGATCCCATCCGCACGGCCCAGACCGGGCGGACCACCGGGATCACTTCTGACGCCCAGTATCGTTTCGCCCGGGGCGTGGACCCGGAGTCCCTGGTGCCGGGCCTGGAGCTGGCCACCCGCCTGATCCTCGAGCTCTGCGGCGGTGAACCCTCAGAGGTCGCTCTCGTCGGCCAGACCCCGGAAGGTCGCGGCCCCATTGCCTTCGACCGCGGCTATGTGCGCAAGCTGTCTGGCCTGGACATCCCGGCCGCCCGGATCGACCAGATCCTGACTGCCCTCGGTTTCACCCTCACCGCAGATGCGGCCACGGCCCCGTCCTGGCGCCGAGATGTCGAGGGCAAGGCCGATCTGGTGGAGGAAGTCGCACGGATCGAGGGCTTCGACGCCCTGCCCTCAACGGCCCTGCCCGAAATGGCCAAGCCGGCCGGCGGCGTGCTCACCCTACGCCAGGCCCGGGTTCGGACAGCGCGGCGGGCCCTCGCGGCCAGCGGCTATAACGAGGCGATCACCTGGAGCTTCCTGAAGCGTTCCGTGGCCGAGACCTTTGGCGGCGGCGCTGCTGAGCTGGTCCTGACCAATCCCATCGCCTCGGACCTCGACTGTATGCGCCCCTCCATCCTGCCCAATCTGATAGAGGCGGCAGGACGCAATGCCCGGCGCGGCTTCCCCGACCTCGCCCTTTTCGAGATCGGCCCCATCTATCGCAATGACCGGCCTGAAGGTCAGGTGACCACCATCTCTGCCGTGGTCGCCCCCCATGCGCCGCGCAGCTGGTCGGGCGCGGGTAGCGATGCCCTGTTTGGCCTGAAGTCCGACCTCCTGGCCCTGCTGGAAGAGCTGGGTGCTCCGGTCCTGCAGGTCGCCCAGGGCCAGACCTCGTCCTGGTGGCATCCTGGACGCTCGGCCCGCCTGCAACTGGGCCCCAAGCTGGTGGTCGCCGAGTTCGGAGAACTGCACCCAGGGGTCCTGAAGGCTCTGGATACGGATGGCCCGGTCTATGGCTTCGAGATCAATCTCGATGTCCTGCCGGAGCCCAAGCGCAAGGCCACCAAGACCAGACCGGCCCTTGAGGCCTCTGCCCTCATGCCCCTCAGTCGGGACTTCGCCTTTGTGGTCGCCGCCGATACGGCCGCCGGAGATCTGGTCCGGGCCGTGGCCGGGGCCGACAAGGCCCTGATCCAGGATGTCCGGGTGTTTGACGTCTATCAGGGCACCGGGATTCCCGATGGCTTCAAGTCCGTGGGCATCGAGGTCGTGCTTCAGCCGAAGGACAAGACCCTGACCGAAGCCGAGATCGAGGCCTTGTCAGCCCAGGTCCTGAAAGCGGCCGAGAAGGCGACCGGGGCACGGCTGCGGACTTGATTTTCCTCGGGCAGTCGATGAGATCACCACATGACCAAGCCAAACGCCTCCAAGCTATCGACCAAGCCCGCCCTGGAGCAGTGGCTGGAGACCGGAATCTTCCGGTCTCGCTGGCTCATGGTGCCCTTCTATGTCGGGCTGATCGTCGCCCTGGCGGCCCTGATCGTGGTCTTCTGCAATGAGGCCTGGCACGAGCTGAGCCACATCTTCGTCATGTCGCCTGAACAGGCGATCCTGATGGTCCTGTCCCTGATCGACCTGTCCCTGGCGGCCAATCTGCTGCTGATCGTGATCTTTTCTGGCTACGAGAATTTCGTCTCCCGGATCGATACGGCGGATGACGAGGACCGGCCCAGCTGGATGGGCACGGTGGATTTTGCCGGCCTGAAGATGAAGCTGATCGCCTCTATCGTGGCGATCTCGGCCATTGCCCTGCTGCGGGCCTTCATGCGCCTAAGCGAGGGTGAGCCCATCGCCGACCGGACCCTCACCTGGCTGGTGGTGATTCACCTGACCTTCGTGGCCTCCGGGGTCCTGATGGCCGTGATGGACTGGCTGGTCAGCCGGACCGAGAAGCACTGAGCCTGATCAGTAGAGCCCGACCTAGAAGGGCCAGGTCTTCTGTCTGCGGCTATAGCCGACATAGCCGACATTGGCGCCCAGTCGCAGACCAACCCCGGCCCGGATCGGTGCCAGGATGATATCGTCAGACCTCTGGTAGTTCACCCCAAGGCCACCGACGAAATAGGCCGAACCCTCCACCCCGGGGAAGCGCTGGAACAGTATTTCGGGATAGTGGAGATTGTAGCAGAGGGTGAAGACCCGGCTG
>CAIYZB010000058.1 GCA_903930545.1 uncultured Alphaproteobacteria bacterium | reverse complement strand
TCGGGGCTACGCACGCCGGCGACCGCCGCTTCAACGTCAAGACAGGCGGGGCCTTCCGGGACCTGGAGACCGTCGCCAATACCCCCGTCCGCTCAGAAGGCGGTCAGGTCCTGCGGGTTCGCGATGTGGCCAAGGTCAGCTGGGCCCAGGAAGAGGCCAGTCACGTCACCCGCTTCAAGGGTCGCCGCGCCGTCTTTGTCACCGTGACCCAGAAGGACGGGGTGGATGTTGGCCGGGTAACCGAGTCCGTCGAGACCACCCTGGACAGTTTCGAGCGCACCCTGCCCGCCGGGGTGAAGCTGGATCGCAGCTTCGTCCAAGCCGACAATGTCAATGAACGCCTGTCCCACCTGTTCAGGGACTTCGCCCTGGCCCTGGCCATTGTGCTGCTTACCCTGCTGCCCCTGGGTCTGCGGGCCAGCGGGGTGGTCATGTTGTCCATCCCCCTGTCCCTGCTCATCGGCCTGGCCATGATCCAGGCCCTGGGATTCAGCGTCAATCAGCTGTCCATTGCCGGCTTTGTCCTGTCCCTCGGTCTGCTGGTCGATGACTCCATCGTCGTCACAGAAAACATCGCCCGCCACATGCGGGAGGGGGAATCGCGGGTCGATGCCGCGATCAACGGCACCCGCCAGATCACCCTGGCGGTGATAGGTTGTACTGCGACCCTGATGTTTGCCTTCCTGCCCCTGCTGGCCCTGCCTGGGGGATCAGGGGCTTTCATCAAGTCCCTGCCGGTGACCGTGCTCTGCACCGTTGGGGCCTCCCTGATTGTGGCCCTGACCATCATCCCCTTCCTCGCCAGTCGCATGCTGTCCCCCCACGAAGACCCGGAGGGCAATGCCTTCCTCAGGGCGGTGAATGGCGGCATTCACAGCCTCTATTCCCCGATCCTGCATCGGGCTCTTGCCCGACCCTGGCTGACATTTGCCATTCTGGCGGTGATCTGCACGGCGACCTTGCCCATGCTGGGAGCCATCGGCTCAAGCCTCTTTCCCCCGGCTGACACTCCCCAGTTCCTGGTCAAGATCGAGACCAGCGACGGCACGGCCCTGAGCCGCACCGATCAGGTTCTGAGGTTCGTGGAAAAGCGCCTGGCCCAGGAAAAAGACGTCGTCTGGACCGCCTCCAATCTCGGGCGGGGCAATCCTCAGATCTATTACAACCAGAACCAGAACGAGACCCAGACCAGCTTTGCCGAGGTCTTTGCCTCCCTGAAGGCCTGGGAGGGCGAGAAGAGCCAGGCCACTCTGGACCAGCTGCGCAGTGATTTTGCCCAATATCCGGGTGCGCGGATCAGCCTGATCACCTTCGAGAACGGTCCGCCCATCAGTGCCCCGATCGCCATACGGATCAGTGGTGAAAACCTCACCGTGCTCAAGGCTCTGGCCGGGCGGACGGAGGCGATTTTGAAGGCCACCCCCGGCACTCGCGATGTGGCTAACCCCATGCGCCTGGACCGCACAGACCTGGACCTGGGCCTTGACGAGGCCAAGGCCTCCAGCCTGGGAGTCGCGCCCGGCGTGGCGCGCCGCGTGGCGCGCCTGGCCCTGTCGGGTGA
>CAIYZB010000057.1 GCA_903930545.1 uncultured Alphaproteobacteria bacterium | reverse complement strand
GGGCCTCGGCTAGAAGTTGGCCGAGGAGGAGAAGCGGAAGGTTTCGGTCTTGTCGTAGTTTTCTTTGGCCAAAATCTGGCTGAAGTCGAAACGGATCGGACCCATGGGCGATTTCCAGAACACCGACACACCCGCTGAGGCTCTCAGCGACAGATCGTCATAGATCAGCGGGTCAACCTTACCCGTAAGGGCGAGTTTGTCCTTGTCGTCCAGCAGACCGACGGTGCCGAAGTCCGTGAAGACGGCGGCCTTGATGCCATACTGCTCAGGCAGGAAGGTCGGGACCGTCAGCTCAAGCGAGCCGATCGCATAGGCACGACCGCCCAGGGCGTCGGTCCGTCCGTTATTGGTGTCACGCGGGCCGAGACCAGCAGTCTCGAAGCCCCGGAAGGTATTACCACCCTTGTAGAAGCGGTCATTGATCCGGACGGTATCGCCGCTGAAGCCGGACACATAGCCAGCCTGACCGGTGGCAGAGAAGACCAGGCTCTTGGTGAAGCCGTGGTACCAGCCGCCCTCAACCTCGGTCTTGAGATAGTTCACGTCGCCGCCAAGGCCGGCCAGATCCTGGCTGAGGTCAATATAGAACCCACGGGTAGCCCGGATCGGGTCGTTCCGCCGATCCAGACGATAACCGTAACCCACCAGGGAGGTGATGTATTTGCCGCGCTGGGCGCACAGAGACAGGGACACCAGGGGCAAGGTCGGATCGCAGTAGGAGTCGTCGATGTCGACGGAGTCAGACCGCAGGGTATAGCGGGCGTTCATCGACGAATTGAGGGTCAGGGGGAACCCGATCCTCAGGTTCGTGCCCAGGCTGCTCGTCTGATAGGCCGAATAGTCAGAGAAGTCGTAGCGGTAGGAATAGATATCCACCCCGGCCCGCAGGTCGCGGTTCAGGAACCGGGGCTCGGTGAAGGAAAAGTCCAGCTGCTGGCGCAGAGAGCCCATGGAGATCCGGGCCCGGACATTCTGGCCCCGCCCGCGGAAGTTACGCTCCGTGATGCCGAGGTCGACCACGAGCTGGTCCACCGAGGAATAACCGGCACTGAAGGACAGTTCACCTGTGGGCTGCTCCTCGACCTTGACCTGCAGGGTCGTGCGATCAGGTGCCGAACCAGGGACTTCCTCGATATCGACTTCCTTGAAGAAGCCGAGGGCCCGGATGTTGTTCCTGGAACGGTCGACCAGGGCGCGGTTGTAGGAGTCACCCTCAACCAGGTTGAGCTCGCGACGGATGACATAGTCCAGGGTACGGGTATTGCCGACAACGTCGATGCGATCGACATAGACCCTGGGTCCTTCGCGGACATTGAAGACCACATCGACCAGGCCGGTGTCGCGATTGGGCTTGTACTGAGGCCGCACATCCACAGAGGCAAAGCCTGCCGCGCCGGCAGCGAAGGTCAGGGAGTCCGTGGCCGTCTCGATACGTTCGTCCTGATAGATCTCGCCGGAGCGGATCGGCACAAGGGCGGTCAGGAGGTCCTTGTCCAGCTTCTGGAGTTCGGTCTCGACGCTGATCTTGCCGAACTTGTACTCGCGACCTTCCTCAAGGGTATAGGTGACCGCGAAGCCGTTCTTGTCTGTGGCCAGTTCGGCCACCGCGGAAATTACCCGAAAATCATAGAAGCCACGGTTGCGGTAGTGCTTGCGCAGCTGTTCCTTGTCGTATTCCAGACGATCCGGGTCGTAGTTGGCGTTGTTCGAAAAGAACTTGTACCAGCTGGTCTGTTCGGTCACGACCACGTCACGCAGGTCGTTGTCGGAGAACTCGGAATTGCCGAGGAAGTTGACGCTGAGCACCCCTGACTTGGGGCCCTCGTCGATCTCGAAGATCAGGTCGACACGCTTTTGGGGCAGTTCGACGATCTTGGGCGTCACCGTGGCCGAGATCCGGCCGGAACGGCGATAGAGCTCGACAATGCGCTGGACGTCAGACTGGACCTTGGCCCGGGTGAAGATACCCCGCGGACGCACCGTGACCTCGTCCCGCAGCTTTTCTTCCTTGAGCCCGGAATTGCCTTCGAAGACCACCTTGTTGATGATCGGGTTCTCGACCACGGAAATGGTCAGATCCCCGTCGGCAAAATCGATCTTCACGTCCTGGAAGAGGTCGGTTCGGAACAGGCTCTTCAGGGCCTGGTCGATCTTGGCCGGATCGACGCTGTCGCCCGGCTGGATCGGAACATAGCTAATGACGGTGGATTGCTCGATCCGCTCGGATCCACGCACCAGGATCCGCTGGACCACGCCCGTCTGCTGGCTCGCAGCCTGGGCATAGGCAAGCGTCGGGATCGCCAGGAAAGAACTCGTGCCCATCAGCAGGGCAAGGCCGGAGGCGAACGCGGCGCGTTGAGCGCGAAGTTTTTGCATCAGGACAGCCATACAGAAAAAGGGAAAATCACGAGAAGAGGTCGCCCAGCAGTTTGAAGACTCGCAGTTGCTGGAGATCGTTCCAGGTGGCGAACAACATCAAACCCAACAGTAGCGCAAGGCCAACACGATAACCTACCGCTTGCACCTCAGCGGCTAGCGGACGACGGGCCACCGCCTCATAGGCGTAAAAGAGAAGGTGGCCACCATCTAGAACGGGAACCGGCAACAGATTCATGAAGCCGATGCTGACAGAGACGAATGCTGCCAATTGCAGGAGGTTCAGCCCGGCTCCAACCAGTTTCATTCCGAAATTGGCACCGCCCTCGGCACCAGCCTGGGCAACCTTTCCAGAGACGTGGGCGATCCCGAGAGGCCCGCTGAGCTGGTCCGACGAAACCTGGCCGGTCACCATGCGACCCAGATAATAGATGGTACGGGTCAGGGTCTTCCAGGTCCGGTCCACGCCGCCAGCCAGGGCCTCGAGCGGGTTATACTGGACATGGATCAGATCAGCGCGGGTCTGGGCCGGCACAATACCCAGGGTTCCCATCCGACGTGGGCCGCTGAGTTCGGTGTCCCGCATCCGCCATTCCGGCGTCGCAATCAGCTCGACGGCCTTGCCTGCCCGTTCCACCAGGAAGGGGGTGGCGACATTGGCCCTCAGCTGGACCAGCTGAGCGACATCCTCGAAGTTCTCGACCTTCTCTCCGGCAATCTGGACGATCACGTCGCCAGGCAAGAACCCTGCAACAGCAGCCGGACTGCCCTTCTCGATGGAGGCAATCTTGGGGGGCAGGACATATTGACCAAAGGCCAGAAGAAAGGCCGCGAAAATGGTGATGGCGAGGGCGAAATTGGCGAAGGGCCCAGCCGCGGCAATGATTGCCCTTTGCCAAAGTGGCTTGAAGTGGAAATAGCGATCAACGGCCTCGGCCCCTTCCCGCTCCACGATATGGCGCCTCAGGCTCTCCAGGCTCTCATGGTCAGGCACGCTGGCGGCGTTCTCATCGCCGGAAAACCGGACATAGCCGCCCAGGGGGATCCAGCCTATGCGCCACTCCACCCCGGAACGATCCTTCCAGGAGGCCACAGCGCGCCCGAATCCGATGGAGAACCGGTCGATCGCCACGCCAAAGCTCTTCGCTGCCAGAAAGTGCCCGAGCTCGTGAATGGTCACGACGAGACCCAGCACAATGGCCATGGCGAGTACATAGATCATAGACCGGGCGACTCCCTAAATTGACCGGCCGAGGCCGGAAATGACTTCCGCTGCCGTCCGACGCGCGAGCGCATCTGTATGCATAGCGGCCTCCAAGGCGTCGCCCTTCGCCTCGACGTTGAATCCCTCACCCGACAGGCGATTGAGGGTCTCTTCCACCGTGTCGGCAATATCAAGAAAGCCGATCCGACGGTCAAGAAAGGCTGCAACCGCGGCCTCATTTGCCGCGTTCATGACCGCCGGGGCCGTCCCACCGGCGGTGAGCGCGTCCTTGGCGAGTTTAAGCGCGGGAAAACGGCTGAAATCAGGCTGCTCGAATGTCAGCTGCCCCAAGGCCGCCAGATCGAGCCTCGGTGCCGGCCAGCTCATCCGCTCGGGCCAGGCCAGGGCACAGGCAATCGGCGTGCGCATATCCGGCGTGCCAAGCTGGGCCAGGGTGGAGCCGTCGGCATATTCCACAAGGCTGTGGATGATCGACTGGGGGTGAACCAGGACGTCGAGCCGCTCAGGTGGCATGCCGAATAGATAGGCGGCCTCGATGGTCTCAAGCGCCTTGTTCATCATTGTGGCGGAGTCGATGGAGATCTTGACCCCCATGTCCCAGTTCGGATGGGCCACTGCCTGTTGCGGGGTCGCCACGGCCATTTGATCGCGGGTCCAGGTGCGGAAAGGTCCGCCGGACGCCGTCAGGATCAGGCGGGTGACGTGATCAGCCGCATGGGGATCAAAGACCTGAAAAATGGCCGAGTGCTCGGAATCCACCGGGATAATGACCCCGCCGGCCAGCTTGGCCTTCCGCAAGAGCCCGGGGCCAGCGCAGACCAGGCTTTCCTTGTTGGCCAGGGCAATGATCGCGCCGGTCTCCACCGCTGCCAGGGTCGGCGCCAGGCCAGCGAACCCCACAATGGAGGACATGACCCACTGGGCTTCACGCCGGGCGGCTTCGACGACAGCGCTGGCACCCGCGGCGACTTCGATCCCGGTCCCGGTCAGTCGTTCACAAAGTTCGCCCAGCCGCGAGCTGTCCTCGATCACGGCAATCTGGGGTCGCCACTTCAGGGCCTGAGCCACCAGGAGGTCGAGGTTTCGGCCTGCCGTAAGGGCGACCACTTCCAGTTCCGCCCCCGCCTGCTCGAACAGATCGAGGGTCGAGGTTCCAACCGATCCGGTGGATCCAAGGATTGATACGCGACGCGGTAAACTCAATGACCCCATCCCAGATGGTTGACCAGCCGGGCCAGGGCCACCACGACGACGGCAAAGAGCAGGCCGTCAACGCGATCCAGCAGCCCGCCATGGCCGGGGATGAGATCGCCGGAATCCTTGACCCCGAACCGACGCTTCAAGACAGATTCACACAGGTCGCCAGCCATGGTGGCCAGGCCGCCCAGCAGCCCGATCAGGGCCCCGGCAGCAATGTTCAGCTCGAAGGCCGCGCTTCGGGTCATGAGGGCCCCGATCGTCATGGCCGCCACCAGGCCGCCGAAGAAGCCGG
>CAIYZB010000056.1 GCA_903930545.1 uncultured Alphaproteobacteria bacterium | reverse complement strand
GGGCCGAAACCGCCCGCGCGCGATTGGAGGCCGCGTCTACAGCGGCCAGGGACCCATCCAGGACGGCCAGGACCTCACCGGCGCTGACCGCCTGGCCTTCTTCTACCCGCACCTCAACGACACGACCGGTGACTTCAGCGGCGACCGTGGCCCGGGTCCGCGCAACGACATACCCGGACGCCGTCAGTCCGGCCACCGGCGCGATGACCTTGCCAGGCGTCGCAGCGGTCTGGGCCGCCTCGACTGCGACGGGCTTGGCCTTTGGCTCAGGCTTTAGGTACCAGCCGGCTCCGGCACCGACCAGAAGACTGCCGACGACAATCGCGCTGAGGAGAATTGGTGAGGTTCCACTGCTGTCCTCGTCATCGCGAGACCGGTCAATGCTGAGCGACTTCAAAAGCTCCGACTTGTCTTCGTTCAAGACCTTTTGCCTCTCGACTGACACCGACGTTTGGGACGCCGTCATGTTTAATCCGGGACACGCCGTTTGGGCAGAGCGAAATCGACTATACCTGCAGTTGTGGCGGTCTTGAAGGGGTGGCGACAGGACGGGGTCAGCATGTCTCCACTGGCGGCACCTAAGCGGTGGGGTGGTTTGTGATTTCTATCCGTTTTTCAGAGCCTAAGCTGTTGCTGGACAAGTTTCAGTATGTGTGAGGAGTATTGGTCACGCTGCGACTTGAATGCAGCAAATGACGCGGTGGAGGAATCGCGATGATGTTGAAAATCGCAGGCGGCGCGATCTGCGCTGGATTGCTGATGTCGTCTACGGCATTGGCTCAAACTTCAGGTATTCGTATCGGCGGGGATGTTCGCGGGAACACGACCAATGATGCCACCCAACGGGCGGTCGGTGTCGGGATAGGCCTGCTGGGTGCAGCCCTGTCCAAACGAAGCGAGGCTGCATCGGAAGGGCCGCTTTCTGTGTCCGGCGTCGTAAGGCGTTCTGTTGAGCTCACGAATTGCGATAGTCGGAACCCGACCATGGTGGCAGCCTGCCGGTTGGTACCTGGCTCAAGGCAGGTGACCGTGCAGGAAATCGCCCTGTCTCCGGTCAAGAGTGGCGATGCCGAGGTGGCGTTTGTCGCCATGCCGACCTTTTCGAGGTCAAGCGGTGGCGATCGACCGTCCGAGACCATTTCGATGAGTTTCGCTGCCCTGGGCAGTCCACCCGGACGTACGCCAGGTTGCCCCCCTGATCGGGCGGCCCCAGACTTGGTCGCTACCGGAGAAATCGTACCTGTCGAGGAGGGTCTCGGAATTGTGATGCGATACGAACAGGGAGGGTCGCTTCGTCTTGGTGGCGTCAAGTTTTTGGACCCTGCCAAGCCGATTGCGCGGAACCTGCAGACCTTTGCCAACCGCTATGAGGTCTCTGTGACCCGTGGAAGCCGGACGAAGTAATCCGCGCCTTAGTGCGTTGACTGGCTGACCCGGGCTGTAGGTCGGATGCCTGTGGGCAGGTAAACCGTCACCTCATCTGAGGGGCGGAGACTGGGCGCGACGATCGGGCGAACTGGGCCTGGGATTGGCATTGCGAAACGCTGTGGAATGACGGTTTGGGTCGCCGAACCCCCCGGCTTTACGGGGGTTCAGCGGGGGCATGTCTGAGAAGAGACGGATTGCCGCGACTGGCTGGCGGCCCGGGAGGGACTCGAACCCCCGACCTTCGCTTTAGGAAAGCGCTGCTCTATCCTGCTGAGCTACCGGGCCAGACCGAACCGGGTGATAACCCATGCCCATGGGGCTTGGCGAGGGGGAGAGCGTCCGATGAAGTTTCTGGGTGTGTTTCGGCTGCTCTATGTCCAGGTCCTGATCGGGATCGGGCTGGGCATTCTGGTGGGGGCGATCTGGCCCCAGACGGGTGAGGCCCTGAAGCCCCTGGGTGACGCCTTCGTCAAGCTGATCAAGATGTCGGTAGCCCCGGTCATCTTCTGCACCATTGCCGCGGGCATGGCGCGGATGAGCGACATCAAGGCCTTTGGACGTTTGGGGGCCAAGACCCTGATCTATTTCGAGGTGATCTCGACCCTGGCGCTCGTTGTGGGTCTGGTGGTGGGGCGTCTGGTCCAGCCGGGCAAGGGCTTCAATATCGATGTGGCCACCCTCGATCCCAAGGTGGCGGCCGAATATGTCGAAAAGGCCCATCACAGCGAAGGCCTGGTCAAGTACCTGCTGGGTCTGATCCCCGACACCTTCTTCGGGGCCCTGTCGGAGGGCAACCTGCTTCAGGTCCTGGTGATCGCGGTGATCACCGGCCTGGCTCTGACCCGGCTGGGGGATTTCGGCGATCGCGCCGCCCATGTCCTGGAGGACATCTCCAAGGTCTTCTTTTCCATCATCCAGGTGGTGGTGCGTCTGGCCCCCATCGGGGCCTTCGGGGCCATGGGCTTTACCATCGGCAAGTATGGCCTGGCCTCCCTGATCAAGCTGGCCGCCCTGGTGGGCACCTTCTACACCACCTCCCTGCTCTTCGTGATCCTGGTTCTGGGCGCAGTGGCCGCCCTGTCCGGCTTTTCGAT
>CAIYZB010000055.1 GCA_903930545.1 uncultured Alphaproteobacteria bacterium | reverse complement strand
GGGCCGAACAGGGCCTGGCTGATCTGCGGGCTGCAACGGATGAGGCCGCCGATGTCCTGGCCGATCGTATCGACAAGGCCCGTGCGCTTTCGACCAAGCTGGAGCGTCAGGTCACCGATGCCCCGGCGATGACCGCACGCCCTGAGGCTGCCGCCCCGCGTCACCGCCTTCGGGAAGAGTCCCGCGGTCTCCGGGAAGAGCCTCGCGACGACCTGATCCTGGGCGAGGATGTGGAGCGGGTGACTCACAAGCTGGGCAGCCTGTTGTCTGCTGCGCGCGAACCGCGCCCGCCGCGCAACACAGCTCCCGCCCGCCTTGCCCGCAATGAGGCCCCACGCCAGCGCCCGCAGTTCGAAGACGAACTGTTCGGTGCGCCCGAGCCGCGCATGGCCGGAGGTCGCCGATGAAAAACATCCCCCGCATCCTGCCCCTGGTCGGCATCGCCATGGGCGGCGTCCTGGCGGTGAATGCCCTGGCCGGTGCCAAGGACCTGCCTCAACTGGTGAGCGGGGCCCGGGCCTTCGCCGAGGAAGCCGCCAAGGGGGTCAAGGGGTCCGTAAAGGGCGAGCCGGCAGACCCCGAAGCCAAGGCTGACGACACCAAGGTGGTGGACGGCAGCGATCCTTCCCTGCGCCTGCCGCCCTCGGCCAAGCCTGCCGCTGTCTGCGCCCCGACTGCCGCCGAGCTGGCCAAGGAAGCCGGGCTGTCTCCTGCCGAGCTTCAGGTTCTGCAGAGCCTCGGCGCGCGTCGCGGCCAGCTGGACCAGAGGGAGCAGGACCTGGATGTTCAGCTCGCCCTCCTGGCCGCAGCCGAAGCCAAGCTAGATGCGAAGCTGAAGTCGCTCAATGGCCTGAAGTCTGACGTGCAGGGCCTCATGACCCTTGCAGACGCCAAGGAGGAGGCCGAGATCAATCGCCTGGTGAAGGTGTTCGAGGGGATGAAGGCCAAGGATGCCGCCCCGCGGATGGTTCTGCTGGACGACAAGGTCCGCATTCCGATCGCGGCCAAGATGAAGGAACGCGCCCTGTCGGCGATCCTGGCCCAGATGCCGGCCCAGGAAGCCACGAAACTGACCGAGGCTCTTGCTCGCCGTTATGCCGAGGTGCGTGAAAAGGCGGCCCAGGCCCAGCAGGCGGCCAATGATGCCAAGGCTGAGCCGGCAAAGCCCGCCCCCGCCAAACAGGCGGCCGCCCCCGCCAAGGGCCCCGCGGCCAAGCAGGCAGCCGCCAAGCCGGCCACACCGGCACCCAAGGCAGGCTAGGTCATGAGTCTTCGCCAGGTTCTCAGGTCCAGTGTCGCGGCGATTGCCATCGTCAGCGTCATTGCGCCTGCAGGCCTGGCCGCTCCAACTGCGGGGTCGGTTGCGCCGCGCGGGCCTCTGGATGTTCATGTCGCCCAGGCCCGTGAATTCTCCAGGATCGAGTTTCACTGGGCTGGTGGTGCCCGGCTGACCAGCCGCCGTGACGGCGACAAGCTGATCCTGGGCTTCAGCCGCGACGCCAATCCGGACATCACCCGCCTCAAGGTCGATCCGCCGAAATGGCTGAAAGCCATTGAGGCGCGGCATCCCGGCGGACGGCTGGAACTGGTTCTGACCTTGGCAGCCGGAGCGGATGCCAAGGTGGGGTCTGCCGACGGGGCCTCCTATGTCAATCTGTTCGAGGCTGCTGCAGCCGAGCCGCTCGAGGTCGCCGAGGGCGCGCCGCCGCCGGAATCAGAGGCGGCTCCGCTTGAGCCGGAACCGGCCCGAGCTAACCCCGTCCCCGCCAACGGCATTGTGCGGATGGACACCAAGCTGACCAATGGTCAGGCCGTCCTGAGCTTCGCCTGGGCCAACCCAAACGGAGCCGCAGTCTTTCGCCGCGGCGGCGCGGTCTGGGTGGTCTTCGACGCCCCGGCCAATCTTGATGTCTCCAAGGCTCCTCGGGGCCTTAGGCAGTTCTCCAAGGTCACGGCCTATAAGGGGGCTGACTATTCGGCGATCCGGATTGATGCCCCACCCGGTGTCCCGGTCTTTGCCACCGCCCAGGGGCCTGTCTGGTCCATCGCTCTGGGGGCAGGCCCTCACGAACAAGGCAGCCAGATCAAGATCACCCGGGACACCGCTGGTGGTCCGGCAAGCCTCAAGGCGGCTGTAGCAGGGGCCACACGGGCCATCCGGGTCGCAGATCCCGTGGTCGGCGATACCCTCTCGGTTGTCACCGCCCTCGGGCCCTCCAAAGGGGTTGGATCCCGGCGCGAATATGTCCAGATGGCAGTCCTGCCGTCTGCCCAGGGGCTGGCGCTTGAAAGCTATATCGAGGATCTGGCCCTGGCCCATGCCGGTGACCTGGTCCTTATCGGGCGGCCTGAGGGCCTGGCCCTGTCTCCGGTTTCGGCAGGGAGCCAGAGAGCTGAGGCTGATGTCGGCCTGCCCCAGGCGGCGGCCATGCCGGCCCTCATCGATTATCAAAACTGGCCCAGGACGGGGGAGGGCGGCTTCCTCGCTCGGTATAACCAGCTTCTCGACGCCTCGATGGAAGAGACCGGCAAGGGCCGCGATGCCCCTGTGGCGGCCCGCCTGGCCCTGGCTCGCTTCCTGGTCGGCTCGGAACTGTCCTTCGAGGCCATCGGCGTCCTGAATGACGCCGCCCGGGCCAGCCCGACCCTGCTGGACAATGCCGAGTTCCGTGGCCTCCGCGGCATCGCCCGGGTCATGGCCCGGCGCTACAAGGAGGCGGAGGCGGACTTCTCCTCTCCGATCCTGTCGGACGATCCGTCTTCTGCCCTCTGGCGGTCCTATATCTCCGCCCAGCTGGCCGAATGGCCCGAGGCCCGCACCCAGTTTGCGGCCGGGGTCGAGGCCTTCAATCTGTTCTCTCCGGTCTGGAAGGCGCGTTTTGCCCGGGCGGATGCCGAGGCAGCTCTTGCCCTTGGCGATCTGGACGGTGCCGAGGCCCGCATCAAGCTCGCCCTCATGGACAAGACCGAGCCCCTTGAAGAACTGGCCACCCGCCTGGTCCAGGCCCGGGTGGTGGAGGCCATGGGTCACAAGGATCGGGCCCTTCGTATCTATGCGGCCATCACCACTGCCCCGACTGAGTCCCTGTCTGCCCCAGCCCTGCTGAGGGCAACCCAGCTTCGGCTGGAGGCCGGCAAGATCACCCCGATCCAGGCGGCGGCGGTCTTTGATGGCCTGCGCTATCGCTGGCGCGGGGATTCCACCGAGCTGGAAACCATCCGGGCCCTGGGCAATCTCTATCTCGGCCAGGGTCGCTATCGTGAGGCCCTTGAGGCCCTGCGTTCAGCCGGGCAGCGGATGCCCGATCTGCCGGAAGCCCGCCAGCTCCAGTCTGACCTCAGTGCAGCATTCCGCACCCTGTTCCTGGACGGCACGGCTGACGGGCTGGAGCCCATCCAGGCCCTGGCCCTGTTCTACGATTTCCGGGAACTGACCCCGCTTGGTGCGGACGGTGACCTGATGGTGCGCAAGTTGGTGCGCCGTCTGGTGGATGTGGACCTGATGGATCAGGCCGCCCAGCTTCTGAAATACCAGGTGGATAACCGCCTCGATGGCGTGCCCAGGGCCCAGGTGGCGACGGATCTGGCCTTGATCTACCTGATGGACCGCAAGCCGGAACAGGCGCTGCAGACCATCAATGCCTCGCGCACCACCATTCTGCCCAACACCCTGAATGCCGAGCGCCGCCTCGTGGAGTCCCGGGCCCTTATGGGCCTGGGCCGCCTCGACCACGCCCTGGAGGTCCTGGAGCGGGATCCCAGCCGCGAGGCTGGAGACCTGCGGGCCGAGATTGTCTGGAAACAGAAGGACTGGGCCGCGGCGGGTGGGCTCTTTGAAAAGGGCCTGGGAGACCGCTGGAAGCGCACCGAGGCCCTGACCAGCGAGGAAGAAGGCCGCCTGCTCCGCGCTGGTGTCGCCTATAGCCTGGCCGGGGACGATGCTGCCCTGCTGAGGCTGGAGCAGAGGTTCTCTGCCTTCTACGAAACGGCGCGCAATCCCGATGCCTTGAAGGTCGCCCTGACCGGCTTGCCGGTGGGTCGTCTGAGTGTTGCCGACTTCGGCCGTGTGACCGCTGACAACGAGGCCTTTGCCGGCTGGGTCGACAAGATGAAGGTGAAGTTCCGCCAGAAGCCGGCGCCGGTCGGCCCGCCGACGCGCAATGCGGCTGCCCCTGTGGCTCCGGCCAAGCAGGCGGCCTTGAAGACCCCGGCCTCGAAAGGCTAGCCGCCCGCACCGCGCTGGAAGCTCTCCACCAGGCTGCCTGCCACCAGTCGCCACCCGTCCACCAGGACGAAGAAGATCAGCTTGAAGGGCAGGGACACCACCACCGGGGGCAGCATCATCATGCCCATGCTCATCAGGACGCTGGCGACCACCAGGTCGATGACCAGGAAGGGAATGAAGAGCAGGAAACCGATCTCGAAGGACTTCTTGAGTTCGGAGATCATGAAGGCCGGTGTGACCACCCGCAGGGGGATGTCGGCCCGGGTTGCGGGACGCTCGATCTTGGACAGGCGGACAAAGAGGTTCAGGTCCTCCTGATCCACCTGCTGCAGCATGAAGACCTTCACCGGCCCGCCAGCGGCATCAAAGGCCTCGGGCAGCTCGATCTGCTGTTCCAGTAGGGGTTTGATGCCTTCGTCATAGGATCGCTCGAAGGTCGGGCCCATGACGATGGCGGTCAGGAACAGGGCCAGGGAAATGATCACAGCATTGGGCGGGCTCTGCTGCAGGCCAAGCGCCGTGCGCAGCAGGGACAGGACCACCACGATCCGCACAAAGGAGGTGGTCATGATGACAATGGACGGGGCCAGGGACAGGACCGTCAGCAGGCCCACCAGCTGGACGACCCGTTCGGTGAGGCCCGCGCCGGTGCCAAGATTGACGCTCAGGGCCTGGGCAGCTGCGGTGACCGGAAAGATCAGGCAGGCGACCGTGATCAGGACGCTAAGCCCTGCGGCCCTGCTCCAGTCATTGGCCTTCAGTCTCTTCAGGGCAGCAAGCATCAGTCAGTGACCTTGGGTTTGCGCGGGGTCGGTTTCGGCAGGGGCTGCACGATCTGACCTTCGCCCAGAAGCAGGAGGCGTTCCTCGCCATCGACGCTCACCAGCACCAGGCGTCGGGCGGGATCCAGGATCAGGGTCTCCACCACATTCAACCGCCGGATCTTCTGGCCTGTGGTGAAGCGGGCCAGGGCATCGGGGCCAAAGCGGCGCAAGGCCACGGCGGCAAGCCCGATCAGGCCCAGGGTCATGGCCAGGGCGAAGGTCGCTCTAAGGAAGGTGACGAAGTCCATGGGGCGGCGCCTGACTGACCGGAACGGCCGGTATGGTTCGGGTGTGCCTGAAGGGTCTTAAGGCGCGGTTAACCCTATTTATTCACCATGTCGGTCATGGAAATTGCCGACATTCCGCTGTTCTCCATGCTGCGTGGGCGGCTCGGCTATCTGTCTGAGCGGCAGAAGCTGATCGCCCAGAACGTGGCCAATGCCGATACCCCCGGATACCAGCCCAGCGACCTGAAGGCCTTCAACTTCCAGGCCCATGTCCAGGCCGCCGGGGCGACCCAGCCCATGGCGGTCACCCAGGCCGGACATATGCAGCCCAAGGGGCACGCCGCCCCCGGCATCAAGGCTGTGAAGACCAAGGACTCCGAGACCACCCTCGACGGTAATTCCGTCGTGCTGGAGGAGGAGATGATGAAGATGTCCGACGCACGCATGTCCTATGACGCGGCCATCGGGTTCTATCAGAAGTCCCTCAACCTGCTCCGGCTCGCCGCCCGCGCGCCGGGTCGCGGCTAGGATAGTGGCCCATGGCTGATCTCAAGGTCTCCGGAAACCCCGCCCAGCTCATCGCCGCCTCGGCCCTTCGCGCCCAGCAGGCGCGGATGCGGATCATTGCCGAGAACATGGCCAATGCCAATTCCACATCCAAGACCGCCGGAGGTGATCCCTACCGCCGTCAGGTCCCGGTCTTCACCCCTTCAAAGGTTCAGGGCTGGCAGGGGGTCAAGATGGACAAGGTCGAGCCCGACCAGTCCGCTTTCAAGACCGAATATGATCCTGGCCACCCGTCGGCCGATGCCCAGGGCTATGTCAAACTCCCCAATGTGAATTCCCTGGTGGAGGCCCTGGACATGCGTGAAGCCCAGCGTGCCTACGAAGCCAACCTCAATGTCATCGAGACGGCGCGGGCCATGGAAATGCGCACCCTCGACCTGCTCAAGAAATAGGGGCGACTAAGCCATGATGACCGCGCTTGCTGCCGCCAAGGCCTATGCCGCCACCCAGAATACCGGGATCAAGCCCGCTGGCGGCGGCGGATCCGACGGCGGCATGGACTTCGGGGCCATGCTGAAATCGGTCATGACCGATACGGTGAAGGCCTCGAAACATGCCGAACACCAGATAGCCGCCCAGGTCCAGGGCAAGGCCGAGCTGATCGACGTGGTCACGGCCATTTCCTCTGCCGAGGCCAGCCTGGAGACGGTGATGGCGGTCCGCGATCAGGTGATCAATGCCTATCAGGAAATCATGCGGATGCCGATCTGACGGCGTCCGAGGCGGGCCTGGGCCACGCTTCGTTAACCATAATTCCGGCATGGTCAGACCCGACGGATCTGATCCCTTTTTCAGTTGAGTGAGGCCACCCGTGAACGGTGCAGAGGTTCTTGATGTCGGACGCGACGCCATCTGGCTGACCATCCAGCTCTGCGCGCCGGTCCTGATCGTGGGTCTGGTGGTCGGGGTCGGCGTCGGCCTCATGCAGGCCCTGACCCAGATCCAGGAAGCGACCCTGGTCTATGCCCCCAAGATCGTCGCCATCTTCATTTCCCTGCTGGTCTTCCTGCCGCTGATGGGTGCCCTGATGAGTGGCTTCATGCGCTCCATCGCCGCACGCATCGCGGCCATGTAAGTGGAATCCTACGCCACAGCCGCCCAGGTCTATGCTGCCGGGCTGATCTTTGCCCGTCTCGGGGCCCTGGTCATGCTGATCCCCGGTATCGGCGATTCATCGGTTCCGCCCCGGATCCGGCTGTCCTTTGCCTTTCTCCTGACCCTGATGCTGACCCCGGTCATTGCGCCCGCCATGGCCGTGCCGGAAAGCAGCAGTGCCCTGGGCGGGGCAGTGATCAAGGAAGTCCTGATCGGGCTGATGATCGGAGGCATCCTGCGGATGTTTCTGTCGTCCCTGGCTGCAGCCGGGGAGATCATCTCCCTTCAGACCACCCTGTCCTGTTCCCAGACGGCGGCACCGGGCTCGGCCCAGCCCTCGACCTCCATCTCGACCTTTCTGGGCCTGATCGGCCTGACCCTGATCATGACCACGGACCTGCACCACCTGTTCATCGGGGCGATCGTGCGGTCCTACACCCTGTTTCCCTTCGCCAGGGACCTGCCGGTCGCCGATGCCGGGCAGCTGGCCGTCCAGACCGTGGCGGATTCCTTCAAGCTGGGGCTGCAGCTGTCGGCCCCCGTGGTGGTCTTCTCCCTGATCTTCAATGTGGCCACAGGTCTGGTGGGCAGGGTCATGCCCCAGTTCCAGATCTTCTTCGTGGCCACCCCCCTGATGGTGCTGTTTGGCCTGTCGATCTTTGCCCTGTCCCTTGGGGTCATTGGCTCGGTCTGGGTCAGTCGTTATCGCGAGCTGCTCGCGGTCTTTGGCGCGGGGGGATAGCCCGTGGCCGAAGAAAATGATGGCGCGTCGAAAACAGAAGAACCGACAGCCCGCAAACTTCAGCAGGCGAAGGAAAAGGGCGATGTCGTCAAGACACAGGACCTCGCTCCCCTTTTGGCGATGGCCGCAGCTGCGAGTGTTCTTGCGATCTCGGGTGGCTGGCTGT
Organism: uncultured Alphaproteobacteria bacterium; assembly: GCA_903930545.1. Classification (GTDB taxonomy): domain Bacteria; phylum Pseudomonadota; class Alphaproteobacteria; order Caulobacterales; family Caulobacteraceae; genus Phenylobacterium. The sequence continues at coordinate 7,479 of CAIYZB010000055.1, read as the reverse complement.
CTCGCAACCTCGCAGCCCAGCTCCTTCCTTTCATAGCCCAGCCGGAATCCATGTCCCTGGAGGGTGGGGGCGGGGTTCTGATTGCCCGCCATGCCATGCTGGCGGCAGCCCCGATCCTGGGGATGGTCCTGGCGGCTTCGGCCCTGGCCGGGGCCGCAGGCAATCTGGTCCAGCACGGTCTGATGTTCACCCCGGACAAGATCAAGCCGGACTTCAAGAAGGTCACACCGGGGGCCGGTTTCAAGCGCATCTTCGGCGTCGATGGCCTGATGCAGTTCTTCAAGTCCCTGGTGAAGATCCTGGTGGTCTCCTGGATCGCCTGGCTGGTCCTGAAGCCCTATGTCCACAAGTTCGAGGGGCTCTCGGCCCTGGACGTCTCGGCCATATTGCCCTTCTCCGCCGAGATCCTGCGCAAGCTGGTCTTCGCCGTGGCTGGCTTTTCCCTGGCCGTGGCCGGGGCGGACTGGTTCTGGCAGCGGCAGCGGTTCATGGCGCGCCAGAAGATGACCAAGGAAGAGCTGAAGGAAGACTTCAAGCAGTCCGAAGGCGACCCCCACATCAAGGCCCGCCAGAGGCAGTTGCGAATGGACCGGGCCCGCCGGCGCATGATGCAGGCTGTGCCCAATGCCACCGTGGTGGTGATGAACCCGACCCACTATGCCGTAGCTCTGAAGTATGAGGCCGGAGAGTCCGCGGCGCCCCAATGCGTCGCCAAGGGCCTCGACAGCCTGGCCCTCAAGATCCGCGCTGTGGCCGAGGAGGCCGGGGTGCCGGTGATCGAGGATCCGCCCCTGGCGCGGGCCCTCTATGCTGCGGTCGAGATCGACGAGTTCATCCCGCCGACCCACTACGAGGCCGTGGCCAAGGTCATCGGCTTCATCCTGGGTGCCGGGCGCAAGCTGGCCGGACGGGTCGGCTGATGACGGATTATGGTTTCTGCCTAAAGGCCCGTCAGGGCTGAGGTTTCATGTATGATTGTTCGTGATTCGTACGGGGCTTCGACCCCTTCACCGGCAGCCCTCCGGGGGACGCCCATGACCGACAAGACGCCCAGACCCCGCAACTTCGACCCGCTGACCACAGCGGCCGTCGTATTCTTCCTGCTGGCTGTGGCCCTGGCGGCGGCGCCGGCCATGAAGGCCGGGCCTGCGACCCTGGCCGGTCTCATGCTGCTGATCGGTCTGGCCGGGGTTGCCTGTCTGGGGCTGATTGCCCTGCGCGGGGTCATGGAACCCGTTCCCGAAGGTGAACCCGGTGCCGATCGCCTGATCGAGGCCCTGCCGGAGCCCGCTGCCATCGCTGCCGCCGACGGCCGAATTCATGCCGCCAATCCGGCCTGGAAGGCCGCCGTGGGTCAGGCGCCGCGCCTGCCCAAGGGTGGCCCCTCGGCCACCAGCCTGTTCACTGCCCTCACCGCCGCACGTCGGGGAGAGACCTCCCGCGCCACCCTGCGCAGCCAGGGTCAGGATCATGCCGCCACGGTTGCCCCCCTGGGCCTGCGCCGGTTCCTGGTCCGCATCGAGGAAGCGCCCCGCGAACCCCTCGCCCTGCCGGCCGCCGCCCTTGAGGTTCTCACCGCCTTCCAGGGCGCGCGCCCGCCGCCGCCCAAGGTCCTGGATGCCTTTGCCGCTGCCTCACCGTTCGGGGCGGCCCTGCTGGATGGGGAGGACCCCTTCACGGCGACCATCATCGAGGCCAACCCCGCCCTGATCGAGATGGGTGAAGGTGCCGCCGCCGGCCGCATCTTTGGTGACCTGATCGAGGCCAGTTCAGTGGTCGACGCGACCCAGAAGCTGAAGGATGGCACCGCCAATGGCGGCGCCCTGGAGGTTCGGCTCGCCAAGGACCCCACCAAGATCGCTCATCTCTATCTGTCCCGGGGCGAGGGTCGCTGGGTGGCCTATCTGGTGGATGTCTCCGACCAGAAGCAGATCGAGCTGCAACTGGCCCAGAGCCAGAAGATGCAGGCCATCGGCCAGCTGGCCGGAGGTGTGGCCCACGATTTCAACAACCTGCTCACCGCCATCTTCATGCAGCTGGATGTCCTGGCAACCCGCCATCCGGTGGGGGACCCCAGCTATGAGGAACTGAACCAGATCAAGCAGACCTCGGCCCGCGCGGCCGATCTGGTCCGCAAGCTGCTGGCCTTTTCCCGCAAACAGACCGTCCAGCGCGAGATCCTGGATCTGGGCGAGGTGATCTCCGAGTTCGAGGTCCTGCTCCGCCGGGTCCTGCAGGAGGATGTGAAGCTCGAGACCGAGTATGGCCGCAACCTGCCCCAGGTCCGCGCTGACAAGGGCCAGCTTGAGACGGCCGTGATGAACCTGGCCGTCAATGCCCGCGACGCGGTGCGCTCCGGCGGCGGGTCCAAGGTCATGATCCGCTCGGCCCGTGTCACCGAGGCCGAGGCCCAGAGCCTTGGCTATCCGGGAGCCCAGGGCGATCAGGCCATGATCGAGGTGTCAGATGACGGCCCCGGCATTCCCCCTGAAGTCGTGGACAAGATCTTCGATCCCTTCTTCACCACCAAGCCGGTGGGCGAGGGGACCGGTCTGGGCCTTGCCACTGTCTATGGAATTGTCAAACAGTCGGACGGCTGGATCGCGGTCTCTTCCAGGGCCGGGGAGGGCGCTGCCTTCCGTATCTTCCTGCCCGTCCATGTTCCGGTCCCCGGCGCGGCCCTGATCCCCGTCGTGGCCAAACCCGCCCGTCCCCAGGCCCGTGACCTGTCCGGGGCTGGGCGCATCCTCTTCGTCGAGGACGAGGACGCCGTGCGCGGGGTGGCCGCCAAGCTGCTCAGGGCCCGGGGGTATGAGGTCATCGAGGCGGCCAGCGGCGAAGAGGCCCTGGAACTGGCAGAGGAACATGCCGGGACCATCGATCTGATGATTTCCGACGTGGTCATGCCGGGCATGCAGGGCCCTGACCTGCTGAAACAGGCTCGGCCCTATCTGGCCGGTGCCCCCGTCATGTTCATCTCGGGCTATGCGGAGGCGGAGTTCTCCAACCTGCTGGAGGGCGAGACCAATATCTCGTTCCTGCCCAAACCCATTGATATCAAGACCCTGGCGGAACGGGTGAAGCAGGAACTCCAGAAGGCGGCGTAATACCTATTCTGAGTTGTGACCAGACTGTCGCAAAGACGTCGCCAAAGCTTGGCCCGACCATCAAGAAGCGCTGCTAACCCCCGCCGTTGGCGAGGTCGATAGGGTCGACCCGTCCAACTGGGGATAACAAAATGAAGATCAGACTTCTCGCAGGCAGCGCGCTCAGCGCCCTGCTGATGATGGGTGCGACCGGTGCTTTCGCCGCGACGGAAGCTGCCGCCGACACCAATGCAGACAACACCGTCGACGAACTGGTGATCTTTGGCCGTGGCGAGACCCGCCAGGTCCAGGAAATCCAGGTCCAGGAAATCGAGCAGGCCGCTCCCGGCACCAGCCCGATCAAGCTTGTCGAAAAGCTGCCCGGCGTGAACTTCCAGTCCGCTGACGCCTTCGGCGCCTATGAGTGGTCCACCCGCATCTCCATCCGCGGCTTCAACCAGACTCAGCTGGGTTTCACCCTCGACGGCGTGCCGCTCGGTGACATGAACTATGGCAACCACAATGGTCTGCACATCAGCCGCGCCATCATGGGCGAAGACCTCGGTGGCGTTGAACTGGCCCAGGGTGCCGGCTCGCTGAACACCGCCTCGTCCTCCAATCTCGGCGGTACCCTGAAGTTTGTGTCGCGCGATCCGTCCACCGAAATGGGGGCCTTCCTGGCCGGCACCATCGGGTCGGACAACATGTATCGCGCCTTTGTTCGCCTGGAGTCCGGCGAGCTGGCGACGGGGGGCCGTGGCTTTATCAGCTATGCCAACCAGGACGCTGACAAGTGGAAGGGCGTTGGCAAGCAAAAGCAGCAGCAGGTCGACTTCAAGTTCGTCCAGCCCATCGGCGAAGCCACCGTCACGGCCTTCTACAACTGGTCCCAGCGTCGTGAAAACGACTACCAGGACATGTCCCTCGAGATGATCAAGCGTCTGGGCTACGGCTTCGACAACATCTCCGGCAACTATGCCCTGGCGAACCAGATCGCCGACAAGGCCCTGATGAGCTACCTGACCACGGGCGTCTCGGGCGATCCGTCCTATTGCGTCTCCGATCCGGGCAATGGCACCAACATCTATACCGCCCCGATCAAGTGCAATGACGACGCCTATTTTGATGCCGCCGGCCTGCGCGATGACAACCTCTGGTCCATCGCTGGCAATATGCCGATCGGCGAAATGGTCGTTGCCACGGCCCAGGTCTATGGCCACACCAACAAGGGTCAGGGTACCTGGTATGCGCCCCTGAACCCGAGCCCGAACTTCGGCGTCCCCGGTGCGACCACCAACAACTCGTCCATCTCCTATCGGACCACCGAATACTCCATCGACCGGACCGGTCTGGTGGTTGGTGCGGACGTCACCCTCGGTGCCCATCTGGTGCGTCTGGGTGGCTGGTATGAGGACAATGACTTCGAGCAGGCCCGCCGCTATTACGGCCTGGATCGCGCGTCCAACAACCGCGACCCGCTCGAGTTCCAGTCCAATCCCTTCAAGACCCGCTGGAACTATGCCTTCAACACCAAGACCACCCAGTTCTCGGTTGAGGACAACTGGACCGTCACGGATGCCCTGAAGGTCAATTTCGGCTTCAAGTCCCTGAAGGTCGAAAACAATGCCAAGTTCCTCGGCGGCTACGGCCCCCTGGTGAACAGCGGCTCCATCCAGTCGAAGGACAATTTCCTTCCGCAGGTCGGCGTCAACTTCAAGGTCAATGAGGACAACGAAGTCTTCGGTTCCTATACCGAAAACATGCGCGCCTTCGTCAGCGCCGCGACGGCCGGTCCGTTCTCTACGACCCAGCCGGGCTTCGACGCCATCAAGTCGAAGCTGCAGCCGGAAAGCTCCAAGACCCTGGAAGCTGGCTGGCGCTTCAAGACCGAAGCCGTGCAGGGCGTCATTGCCGCCTATCACGTCAAGTTCGAAGACCGCCTCCTGGCCACGTCCGTGGGTGCGGGCGTTGCGGGTAATCCGAGCGTCCTGTCCAATGTCGGCAGCGTGACCACCAACGGTCTCGAAGTTGCCGCCACCTGGGACATGACCGACGCGGTCTCGCTGTTCGGCTCTTATGCCTACAACGACTCCAAGTTCGATGATGACGTGCTGAACGGTTCGGGTGCCCTCGTGGCCCGCACCAGCGGCAAGACCCTGCCGGACGCGCCCAAGTCCATCGCCAACCTCAGCCTCGCCTATGATCAGGACGGCTGGTACGGCGCGGTTTCGGCCCATTACACGGGCAAGCGCTTCTTCACCTACACCAATGACCAGTCCATCCCCGGGGTCACCACCCTGGACATGAATGTCGGCTATCGCTTCGCTGGCGAAGGTCTGGCCAAGGGCATGGAAGTGCAGCTGAACGTCACCAACCTGCTCGACAAGGCCTATGTCTCGACCATCGGCTCCAACGGGTTCGGCAATTCCGGTGACAGCCAGACCCTTCTGGCTGGCGCGCCGCGTCAGGTGTTCGTGACCCTGCGCAAGGGCTTCTAAGACTTCCCCGTCCTGGGACCGGATCTTCGGATCCGGTCCCGCCTTTTTGGGCATTGCCTTGGCGATGGCCCTCCGCGCCGCGGAACGCCTGCGGACAAACCTTGTGATTCTCGACTTTAGGGCGTAGTTGAGCGCGCCTTCCGCCCGTTCGTGTGTGTGCGGCGGACCAAGGATCTCCCATGCCCTTCCCCTCGACCCATCCCGCCCTGGAGCGCGCGCTCCAAGCTCAGGGCTATTCCGAACCCACCCCCGTCCAGGCCGCTGTCCTGGCTGAGGAAGCCAATGGGCGCGACCTGCTGGTCTCGGCCCAGACCGGCTCCGGCAAGACGGTCGCCTTTGGCCTGGCCGCCGGCCCGACCCTGCTGGGCGATGCCCCCCACTTCAGCCGTGCCGAGGCCCCCCTGGCCCTGGTCATCGCCCCGACCCGTGAACTGGCCATGCAGGTCAGCCGCGAACTGACCTGGCTCTACAAGGAAGCTGGGGCGCGGGTCGTGAACTGCGTCGGCGGCATGGACCCGCGGGCCGAACAGCGCGCCCTCAGCGCCGGCTGCCACATCGTGGTCGGCACGCCTGGCCGTCTGAAGGACCATCTGGAGCGGGGCAATCTGGACCTGTCCAACCTGTCCGTCGTCGTCCTGGATGAGGCCGACGAGATGCTGGACATGGGGTTCCGGGAGGATCTCGAGGAGATCCTCGACTCCGCACCTCCTGGCCGTCGCACCCTGCTGTTCTCCGCCACCATTGCCCGCGAGATCGCGGCCCTGGCCAAACGCTATCAGACCGACGCCCTGCGGATCGACACCACCTCGCGCAACGAACCCCATGGCGACATCGAATATCGCGCCGTGCGGGTCGCGCCGAACGAGATCGAGCACGCCGTGGTCAATGTTCTGCGGTTCTTCGAGGCCCCCGGGGCCCTGGTGTTCTGCAATACCCGTGACGGCGTGCGCCACATGCACTCGGCCCTGCGGGAGCGCGGCTTCTCCGTCGTCGGCCTGTCCGGTGAACTGGGCCAGAGGGAGCGCTCCGAAGCGCTTCAGGCCCTGAGGGACGGTCATGCCCGGGTCTGCGTCGCCACCGACGTGGCCGCTCGTGGTCTCGACCTGCCGGACCTCGGCCTGGTTATCCATGCTGACCTGCCGGTGAACAAGGCAGGTTTGCTGCACCGCTCCGGCCGGACGGGTCGCGCCGGCAAGAAGGGCACCTCCATCTTGCTGGTGCCCTATACCCGCCGCCGCAAGGCCGAACAGCTGCTGGGCAGCGCCAATATCGAAGCCATCTGGCAGGGTCCGCCCAGCGCCGAGGCCATCCGCGAGGGTGACCAAAAGCGCATGCTTTCCGACCCGGTCCTGATGGATCCGCCGGCCGAGGAAGATCTGGCCCTGGCCCGTCTGGTTCTTGAAAGCCGCTCGGCCGAGGACGTGGCGGCCGCCCTGATCCGGCTTTACCGGGCGCGTCTGCCCTCGCCGGAAGAGCTGTTCGACGATGCGCGCATGCGCGACTCCCAGCAGACGCCCTTGCGGGAGCGCCGCGAGCAGCGCCATGGCGACCGCGCTGAGCGCCCCGAGCGGGCTGAGTCCTTTGGGCGGCCTGACCGGCTCGACCCCGATGCCGTCTCCTGGTTCCGCGTCACGGTGGGTCGCAGCAAGAATGCCGACCCCAAGTGGCTGATCCCCCTGATCTGCCGCCTGGGCCATGTGACCAAGCCGGACATCGGTTCGATCAAGATCTTTGACAAGGAAACCAAGTTCGAGATCTCGAACGCGGTCTCCGCCCGCTTTGCAGAAGCCGTCAAGGTCACCGCCACGGACGACATCAAGATCGAACCTGCCGGTCCCCCCGGTGTCGGTGGACCTGCGCACAAGGCTGGCCCGCGCAAGGGCCCCCCGGGCAAG
>CAIYZB010000054.1 GCA_903930545.1 uncultured Alphaproteobacteria bacterium | reverse complement strand
CGGCGTAGTCACTGCCATCGCCGCCACTTAAGGAGTCGGCACCGTTGCCCCCAATGAGGAAGTCGTGTCCCTCACCACCGGTTGCGGTATTGGTGGTTCCGTCACCCACATCGATATCGTCATTCCCGGCTCCACCGGCGAAGGTATCATTGCCCGACTGACCACTGATCTCGTCATCGCCTGCGCCGCCGTCGACGCTGTTATTTCCGCCACCGGCGGTCACCAGGTCATCGCCGCTGCCGCCGAGGATGGTGTCATTGCCGTTGCCGGCATCAATCGTGTCGTTGCCATTGCCGCCGTCGAGGACGTTGGCACCGCCATTGCCGTAGATGGTGTCATCGTCGTCGCCGCCGTTGATCACATCGCTGCCGTTGCCGCCATGCAGCCCATCGTCGCCGGCTCCACCATCAATCGTGTCCGCGCCAGAACCGGATTCTTCGCCGGAGATGTAGTCAGCTCCGGAACCACCGAACAGGCTGTCGCTGAGCGAGCTGCCAGAGATGATGGTGTCGTGGCCGGAACCGCCGTCAACCGTATTGGCACCCGTGCCGGCGCCAGCGGAGTCGACCGTGATGGTGTCGCTTTCCGAGCCACCGAAAATGATGTTGGAGCCCGAGGTGGCCGTGATCTCGTCAGAGCCGGCACCGCCGTCGATGATGTTGTTGCCGCTGCCGCCGGCGAGGGAGTCAGCGCCGGCCTCACCGGAGAGGGTGTCGCTGCCGGTTCCGCCGTCGATATTGTCGTTGCCGAGGTTGCCGTTCAGGAAGTCGGGACCATTGCCGCCGGAGATGTTGTCATTGCCCTGGCCGCCCAGAAGCGTGTCAGCGCCATTGCCGCCGGTCAGGCTGTCATTGCCCTTGTTGCCATGGGCCCAGTTGGTGGCACCGTCGCCGACGCCGATGGTGTCGTCGCCCTGACCACCGAAGATGGTGTCAACGCCATTGCCGGCTGACAGGACGTCATTGCCCTGGTTACCCTGGACCACATTATTGCCGTTGCCGGCTGCCAGGGTGTCGTTGCCGTCGCCGCCGAACATGGCGTCGGACCCGGCCGACAGGGTCGCGGTCTCGGCGGTGGCTCCGCCCACAAACAGGGTCGATCCATCAGGGAAGATCAGGTTTCCGGCCAGGCTCATGGCGCTGATCGGGCCGGCGGCCAGGAAGCTTACGGTCTTGCCCCCGAAGGCGATGTTGATCAGGTCCGGAACGGTCGCCGTGGCGGCGGTATAGGTCACAACCGCCGAGGAGGCCGGACCGGTGCCAAAGATGAGGTTGCTGCCGGTCCCCGTCAGGGCCAGGGCCTGGGCCGCGGAGATGGTGTCGAAATAATAGGTCGAGCCGCCGATGACCGAGGGGGTTTCAAAGCCCAGCGGACCGTTGGAATTGGAAAAACTGTTCGCCATGGGACCTCTCCTGTGGAGTCCGCACGACTCCTTTTGGCAGCTGCAAGTATTGTAACTAGCACAGCGGACCCAAAACGGGGAGTTGGCGAGACGGAGATTTGATCAGCGCGAGCAAAGGCTATCCCGCAAACGAAAAAGGCCGCCCCGAAGGGCGGCCTGATCCGTAAAGGTCGGAACCCTTAGGCCGGATCGTTGTAGAGGACGTTGGAAGCGCTGATATCGGCAAGACCCTTGCCGACCAGAACCACGCCGGTGCCGGCCGTGTTATCGCCGACCGTGTCGGCGAAGACGACCGTGTCAGCGCCAATCTGGATGGCCACGACATCGATCGAACCGCCAGCGATGGCGTTGGTGGCAATGCCGAGGGCAGTTGCATAGTCAGAGGCAACAGTCTCGACGTATGCCGTCAGGGTGATGGCGGATTCGCCGAAGGCGATGACGTCGCTGGACGACCAGTCGGTGATCTGGTCACCGGTGGCAGCCGCAAAGCCGGAGTCGCCGTCTTCGAAGACGAAGATGTCGCTGCCGGCACCGCCGGTCAGGACGTCCTTGCCCGTGCCGCCGTAGACGTAATCGTCGCCGTCGCCGCCATTGACCGTGTCGGTTCCGGCGTCGCCGTAGACTTCGTCGTCACCGGCACCGCCGTTGACCAGGTCCTTGTCGTCGCCGCCAGAGACGTAGTCATCGCCATTGCCGCCATTGATGACGTCATTGCCGGCATTGCCATAGAGGCCGCCGTCATAGTCATCGCCGTCGCCACCATCGATGGTGTCAGCGCCCGCACCACCGTAGAGGTAGTCGGCACCATTGCCACCGCTCAGGCTGTCAACGCCCGTGCCGCCACCGATTTCGTCATCGCCGTCGCCGCCGATACCAACATTAGAGGTGCCGTCGCCGAGCTGGAGTTCGTCATCGCCAGCGCCACCAGAGAAGGTGTCGTTGCCGCTGGTGCCAGAGATGTCGTCATCACCAGCGCCGCCGTCGACGGAGTTGTTACCGCCATTGGCGCTGATGTTGTCGTCACCGGCACCGCCGAGGATGGTGTCATTGCCGGCCTGGGCCGAGATGTTGTCGTCGCCATTGCCGCCGTCGACAACATTGTTACCGCCATTGGCAGTGATGGTGTCGTCGTCGTCGCCGCCGTCGATGACATCGCTGCCATTGCCGCCGATCAGGGTGTCAAGGCCCGTGCCGCCGCTGATCGTGTCAGCGCCAGCGCCGGATTCTTCGCCGTTGATGTTGTCATCACCCGAACCACCGAACAGGCTGTCGCTGAGCGAACCGCCAGAGATGATGGTGTCGTCGCCGGAACCCCCATCAACCGTGTTGGCACCGCTGCTCGAGTCGTTACCGACGGTCACACTGTCACTGCCCGAACCGCCAAGGATGGAGTTGGCACCTGTGGTGGCCGTGATGATGTCAGCGCCAGCACCGCCGTCGATGACGTTGTTCCCGCCGGCACCAACGATGGTGTCCGTGCCGTCTTCACCGAAGATGGTGTCGGCAGAGCTGCCGCCGGTCAAACTGTCATTGCCGAGGTTGCCGTTCAGGAAGTCGGCACCGCCGCCGCCCGTAACGGTGTCATTGCCCTGACCGCCCAGAAGGGTGTCAACGCCCGTACCGCCGGTCAGGCCGTCATTGCCCTTGTTGCCGTTGGCCCAGTTGGAAGCACCGGTGCCGACGGCGATGGTGTCGTCGCCCTGACCGCCATAGATGGTGTCAACGCCGTTGCCAGCCGACAGATTGTCATTGCCGGCATTGCCCTGGATCACGTTGTTGCCGCTGCCGGCATTCAGGGTGTCATCGCTGTCACCGCCGAACATGGCGTCCGAACCGGTCGACAGGGTCGCCGAGTCGGTGGCAGCGCCGCCCACATAGAGGGTCGAACCATCGGGGAAGATCAGATTGCCGTTGGCGCTGATCGAAGTGATGATGCCGCCCGCAGCCAGGAAGGACACCGTCTTGCCACCGAAGGTGACGTTGATGAGGTCCGGAACGGTCGCCGTGGCGGCCGTATAGGTCACAACCGCCGACGAAGCCGGGCCGGTCGAGAAGATGATGTTGTCAGTCCCACTCGCCACGGCGAGCGCTTGGGCCGCCGTGATGGTGTCAAAGAAATAGGTCGCCATTGATCTCTCCAGTCAGTGTCACATGGACCGTCGACACGCCTGACCTCCATTTCCATGGGGTGAGTCCGGCGGTCCATTGTTCCCGGCCCCATAGCACGGCTACGGCGCAGGTTAAACGAGCCCTGCCGAGGACTATCGGAACCGTGACTCCCGCGCAACAGCAAAAGCAAGCGGCAGGCGAACAGCGATCAACCGTGGCGGCAAGTCCTCAGTTGCCGGACCTACTGTTCCCGCAGGGCGTCCTGCATTGTGTCCGTGATCGGCTGGATCAGATAGGACATGACGGTGCGCTTGCCGGTCACGATGATGGCCTCGGCGGGCATGCCGGGGGCCAGCTTGATGCCGTGGCCCAGCTTGGCCAGTTCCTGGGCATCCACCCGCAGGTCGGCCCGGAAGAAGCTCTGGCCGCTCTTCTCGTTGGTAATGGCGTCGGCCGAGACATTGATCACCGTGGCGGCCACCGGGGAGACCCAGCGCTGGTTCAGGCCGGACAGGCGCACGCGGGAGGTCATGCCGACCTTCACCTCGTCAATGTCCTGGGGCTTGACCATGACGGTCACGACCATGGGGGCATTGCTGGGGACGATGTCCATGAGCAGCTCGCCCGGCGCGGCCACCCCGCCGATGGTGAACTGACTGAGGCCCAGGACATAACCGTCCACGGGGGCCTTTACGGTTGTACCGGTCAGGGCTCCCTTGGCCACCGACAGGCGCGGGCCGATGTCGTCGAGCTTGGACTGGACCTGACGCAGCCCTTCGGCCGCCTGGCTCTCGCGCTGTTCGCGGGTGGCATTCATCTGCATCTGGGTCTCGCCCATCTGCTCGCGGGTGCGGGCGATGTCCGAGATCAGGGCCCCCTTGCGCCCGGCCAGATCCGCCATGGAGCGGTCATAGCGCAGGATCAGGGTCTTGGGGGCATAGCCCTTTTCATAGAGGGTCCGGTAGCCGTCCAGCTCTTCCTGGGTCAGGCGGGTCTGGGTATCCAGCGAATCAACCTGGACCTGGAGCCCCTCGATGCGGGTCACCAGCTGGTCCTGCCTCTGGCTCAGGACCGACATCTGGCTTTCGAACAGCTGCAGGCGGGAGGTGAAGAGGAACTGCTGGTCGCGGACCAGGGCGGCAATCCGGGGATCGGCCATCCGCGACAGCAGCTCGGGCGGCAGGGACAGGGCCCGCTTGCGGGTTGATTCGGCGGAATAGAGGGCCGCCTGGGCCATGAGCGAATCATAGGCGGCCTGATTCACATCCACGCCGGCGCGGGCCTGGGAATCATCGAATCGCAGCAGGGGCTGTCCGGCGCGGACGAACTGGCCCTCGCGGATCATGATCTCCTTGATCACCCCGCCCTCGCGATAACGCAGGGCCTTTCGGTTTGATTCCACCCGGATCTGGCCCGGGGCACTGATCCCGGCGGCGATGGGGGTGAAGGAGGCCCAGATGCCGAGGCCGAACACCATGACCCCGATGACGATCCCGCCCAGGACGACGGGACGGTTTACCCGACGCTTCAGTTCCGGATCGACGGGGCCTTCGGTGCTGCCGAATTCCGGAACCACATAGGCGCGGTGGGCCTTGGCCACTTCGATATTCATCGGCCACCTTCAATCGAGCGGACTTCTGCCGGCTTGGGTTCGACGGGCTTGACCTCTGTCGGGCGACCGAGCTTGGCCATGACCTGATCCCGGGGACCGAAGGCCTCGACCTTGCCATCCCGCAGCAGCAGCATCTTGTCGGCGACCCGCAGGATGTTGATCTTGTGGGTGATCACCACAATGGTCGAACCCTGGGCCTTCATGGCCTCCACCGCCTTCATCAGGGCGGCCTCGCCATCGGCGTCGAGATTGGCATTGGGTTCGTCCAGCACCATGAAGGCCGGATTGCAGAGCATGGCGCGGGCAAGACCCACCCGCTGGCGCTGACCCACCGACAGGGTGGTTCCGCCCTCGCCGACCTCGGTGTCATAGCCCTTGGCCGTGCGCAGGATCATCTCGTGAACCCCGGCCAGCTTGGCGGCCTCGATGACCTGGGTATCGGTCACGTCGGACAGGAAACGGGCAATGTTGTCGCGGATGGTGCCGGCAAACAGCTCGGTATCCTGGGGCAGATAGCCCACATGGCGGCCGAAATCGGCCCGGTCCCAACTGAAGACATCGGCACCGTCCAGTCGAACCGTGCCGGTATTCGGCTTCCACACCCCCATCAGAAGGCGCGCCAGGGTCGACTTGCCGGCGCCTGAGGGTCCGACCACGCCCAGAACCTCGCCGGGTTCAATGGCGAAGGAGACACCGAGGAGGAGGAGCTTCTGGGTGCCGGGAGGGGCAAAATTGATCGCCTCCACCGACAGCTTGCCCAGGGGACGGGGCAGGCTGGTGCGTTCCGAAGCAGGCTCGGCCTTGGCCAGCAGGGCATTGAGGCGCTCGTGGGCACGATAGCCGTTGTTCAGGGTATCCCAGGCTCCGACGATCTTTTCGATGGGAGCCAGGGCCCGGGCGGCCAGGATCATATTGGCAAACAGCATGCCCGAATGGATCTTGCCCTCGAGGATCAGATAGGCGCCCAGGGCGACGATCAGGACCTGCATGCCCATGCGGACGGCCTTGATGGTGTCGCCAAAGGCTGCCGAACGCTCGCTGGCCTCGGCCCCGCGCTCGATGGTGATGGCCCGGTGATTGGCCCAGGCGGCCCCCAGACGGGGCAGCATGCCCATGGCGCGGACGACTTCGGAATTGCGCAGGGCCGTTTCGGTGAAGGCATAGCTGCGAAGGGCAGCGTCATTGGCTTCCTTCAGCGGGGCCTGGGTAGCGCGCGACTGCATCAGGGCCAGAACGAAGAGCACGATCATGCCCAGGGCCGTCACCACCCCCACCAGGGGATCGATCAGGAAGAGCACCAGCAGGAAGATCGGCATGAAGGGGGCGTCAAAGGCCACAGCCGGACCAACCCCGGTCACCACCTGGCGGAAGGTATCCAGATCCCGCATGCCCTGGGCCCGGGCCGCCGGGTCACCGCGCACGGCGGCGTCAAACAGGCTGGACAGGATGTGCCCGGAGACCCGCTGATCCAGGATCGCCCCGTAATTGATCAGGATGGCTGCCCGGAAGGAATCCACCACCGAGGAGACGGCAAAGACGCCGATGGTGACGAAGGTCAGGATCCAGAGGGTCGCCTCGTTCTGGCTCTGCAGAACACGGCCATAGACCTGATAGGTATAGAGGGGCATGGCCAGGAACAGCACGTTCACGACCAGACTGAAGAGGAAGGCCCAGCCCATCGGGCCATAGCCTTCCTTCAGTGCCCGGGAGAGCACATTGTCGGGCAGGTCGCCCAGGAAGCTCAGGATCTTCATACGCTCGGTGCCGTTTCGCCCATGGTCGCCGTTCGACTGTGCCTTATCATGCTGGAATTACGTGAACGAATTCCAAGGAACGCGGGACGGAGGTCTTGGCCAGTCTGGGTGGTTCGTGAGGGGCGACAGATGATCTTGGGGCCAGCGGATGTCAATGGCGCACCCGGATTGGGGGCAGGACGCGAGCCCCGTCTCCCCTGAGACTTGCGATCTGCCTCCCGGCCAGACAAAACCTGTGGGATCCCGCCCGGTGGGACAGGAACAATAAGCCAATGCCTCGAATTGCCATCATCGGCAGCTGTATAACCCGGGATCTTTGGCCAATTCAGGGCGAAGGTGTCGCAGACCTGCTCTATGTCTCGCGCACCAGCCTGCCCAGCCTGTTTGCAGAACCCGTGGCCGATCTGCAGATCCGGGCTCGCCCCCCCAAGTCCATGACCCAGTATCAGCACCGCGCTGTTGTCTCTGACCTGACCAAGCGGGGCCTGGCTACCTTGCTGGCGTTCAGGCCCACCCACATCATCTTTGACTTCATCGATGAGCGCTTTGACCTTTTGAGGTCGGGCCCGACCCTGGTCTCGGAAAGCTGGGAACTGCTGGAGAGCGGCTATATGCGCCAGCCGGCCCTTAAGTCGGCAAACCGCATTCCGCGCCTGTCAGAGGCCTGCACCGACCGCTGGATCTCGGCTGCACGTGAGCTGGCCTGTTTTCTGGCCGCTACGCCGCTGGGCGATGCGCGACTGATCCTGCATGAAGCCCAGTGGGCAGAACGTTATCTGGATGCCGAAGGGGTCGAAACCGGGTTTTCCGATGTCGAGGTCCTGGCCGGGAGGGCCGCCTCGCTCAGTGCCCACAATGACCTGCTGGAAGACTATCAGTCCGTGATGCTGGACCTCTTGCCCGACATGGCCAGGGTCGCCTCCCCGGCCAACCGGATCGGGGATGTGGGACACCGCTGGGGCTTGAGCCCCTTTCACTATGTCCCGGCCTATTATGACGACATCCGCCGCCAGCTCGCGGTCGCCGGGGTGGTGATCTAGCTGCCCGCCCGCCGCGCCCAGTGCTCCAGCGGAGTCAGGCCCGCGCGGACCAGGTCAGGGGCCTCGGTGAGATAGGCCAAGGCCGGGAAGCCCGGACGGGGTTCCCCCACCAGCCAGGCTCCGCCGGACAGATAGTCAACGAGGGGATTCACCGCCCCCGTGGATCCCCGGCGGGACAGATAGTGGGCGGTGTCGAACCAGGGCCCAGGGCTGCGCCCCTCGCGCCCGCCCTGATTGGCAAAGTGGCTCAAGGGATCCAGCCCGGCGGCAGCCACATCCGGATAGGTGTCCAGATACCAGTCGGGATCGAACAGAACGTGTGGCTTGAGCCCCTGTCCGGCACCGGTCTGCACATAATGGGTCAGGGGCGGTCCTTGCCGGTCATCCGGTGTCAGGCGGGCCCTGTACCAGGCAGCGTCGAACAGGGAATGGGGGGAGATGTCCCGGCGCGCGGCCTCGCGGTCGTGATGGCTCAGGGGATTTTCGCCGCTGGCCGCCAGGTCCGGTGCCTCACCCAGATAGTGGGCTATG
>CAIYZB010000053.1 GCA_903930545.1 uncultured Alphaproteobacteria bacterium | reverse complement strand
GCGTTCGCCGGCCCAGGTCGTGACCACGGCAATGTTGAGGTTCCTGCGATCGATCCCGGCCTGAAGCAGGGCGCGGCGCTTTTCCAGGACATAGTCCTCGCAGTCGCCATAGGTGACCCCGCTCTGAAGGGGCAGGGCCCAGACCTCCTCGCGCCCATAGGTCTGCTGATCTGTGGAGCGATAGATGGCGCGATTGACCTTGGTATTGACGGCCTTGACCAGCTTCCACTCGGCGGAAGCCACATGCAGGGGTTGGTCAGACGCGCGGGGCGGCGGACTGGCCAGGGCCTGGGACATGGATATGATTTTGTCCTCAGACGCGGACAAGGCCTGGGGCGCATCGGGGGCAGCTTCGACCGGTAGGGCCCGGTAGCTGAGCTCGAGGCGCTGTGCCGACGCAGGCTTGCTGGCGGGGTGGGACAGCGCAGCTCTCACCAAAGCGTTGCGGTCCTGCGGGCCGGCCAGAGCCATGAGTATGAGGGAGCGCCGGGAAAGTGACTCCACCTGACCCACAACTGCGTCCTCTGCCTCGGCTCTGGCCTGACTTACTTCGCAGTCGGCTGCCGAACGCACGCAGAAGGCTGTGAAGCCCGCTGGCCCATAGGTGCCATAGCCAAGAGGCATGGGCCGGATTGCCTCGGCCGCCTGTGCCGCACCCGTCAGGGCACCGGCCGAAAGCAAGCCAAGCAGGATCGAGCGCCGAAAGCGCGTTTTATTGACCACCACACCCACCCGTTTGTCGAGTTCTTATGGGTGTAGTCTGGAGTATTCACGATAAAGTCTGGTTTATCGATGTGGTTTACTTGTAGTGAAGCGATTAGGTGAATGTGTTGTTAGCGTTAATTTGAAGTTGATGTGCAATTAGGCCGTATTTAATATTTATGTTCTCAAATTAACTTCAGTTGATTTGCATTAAGGCTGTTTCGGCATGAATCTTGGAGATGGTGTTCCGTCTGTCATCGCAGTGCGGTAGAAGCACCCGAGGGACGCGTGTGGAGCCTGGATTGATGCAAAGGTTGATCTCCTTGGGACTGGCGGCTTTCGGGCTGGCCATGGTTCTGTTTCTCGCTGGTGCGCCGGCCTATGCCGCCGAGCCTGAAGTGCCTGTCCGGACCGTTCCGGAATACCGCCTGGGATCCGGCGACAAGATCCGGGTCATTACCTTTGGCGAAGAGGCCCTGACCGGTGAGTTCTTCATTGGCGGCTCTGGCAATGTCTCCCTGCCCTTGATCGGCGAGGTCAGCGCCATTGGCCTGTCGGTTTCGGAGTTTCAGGCAGCCGTCGAGGGCAAGCTGAAGGAGGGCTACCTCAAGGAGCCCCGGGTCAGCGTCGAGGTGCTCAACTACCGTCCCTTCTATATTCTGGGCGAGGTCGAGAAGCCGGGCACCTATCCCTATACCAATGGCCTGACCGTGCTGAATGCCGTGGCCACTGCCGAGGGCTTCACCTACCGCGCCAATACCAAGCGGGTCTTTATCAAGCGGGCTGACACGGCCGGGGAGCAGGAATTCCCCCTGACGACGGCGACCCCCGTTGCTCCGGGCGACACGATCCGCATCGCAGAGCGGTTCTTCTAGGACCCGGCTGGCGTCCCGTTTCGGGAAACTTCCATGACCTTGGACCTTTAGGGAGCCACATCTTGGCACAGACAGTCCTGGTCAGCGGCGGTGCCGGCTATGTCGGCTCCCATGTCTGTCTGAGACTGGCCGAGGCCGGGTTCCTGCCCGTGGTCTATGACAACCTGTCCAATGGCCATGCGGCCTTTGTGCAGTGGGGGCCGCTTGAGGTCGGGGATATCCGCGACGGAGACAGGCTGGACCAGGTGATGGCGGCCCACAAGCCGGTGGCTGTCCT
>CAIYZB010000052.1 GCA_903930545.1 uncultured Alphaproteobacteria bacterium | reverse complement strand
TAGTTTGTAGGTTCAATGTCTAGTTTTGTAGTTTGTATTGTGTCTAATTAATTCTTCCATCCTCATGGAATGCCAGTCAGAGCCCCCTGAGATTGGCTCTTCATTGTGGGGGGGGCTCGGGACCGCATTTCCACGAGGATTGGAGCAGTTAATTTAGGCAAGTGTAGCCACAGAGGGAGATAGGATAGAGTTTGGATTCGATGTGAAATGAAGTGAGGTGATATGGCAATTTCTAGTCGAAGCGAGAGACTGTGAGATTTCGCGCCAGAGGGCCATGGGTGATCCCATAGCACTCCTAGATGACAGTCTTTAGACGGTTATCTAGACAAGTTTTACTGAAATTACGGAAACTTCACGATTGGTTTCTTGCGGCTAAACTTGCATTTCAATATCAGTAGTCAACAGAGAACGCAACATGTTGCTGATTTGTTGGAGACAGGCCCATGGACGTGGACACGGTTGTCGAGGCAGCGCCAGAGCGCAGGCGGTGGCTTTCGATCCTGGCCAAGGCGCCAAGCCAGGAAGTGATCGAGGCCTGGGAAGGACTGGCTGAGCGGCCGTCCTATAGCGCCCTGCGCGCCCCGGAGATCGGTATGGTTCTGGTTCGTGGCCGGATGGGCGGTACGGGAGACGCCTTCAATCTCGGCGAAATGACCGTGACCCGCGCCGCCGTGCGTCTGGAGAGCGGCGAAACCGGCATCGGGTATGTCGCCGGCCGCAACCGTCGCCACGCTGAGATCGCTGCGGCGGTCGACGCCATGATGCAGTCGGTCGCCCTGCGCGGCAGCGTCGAAGGCGCGGTCGTCGCCAGACTGGCCTCCACCCAGCAACAGCGGCGCGACACCAATGCGCGCAAGGCGGCTGCCACCAAGGTCGACTTCTTCACCATGGTCCGCACCAGGAGCCCCGGCTGATGTCT
Organism: uncultured Alphaproteobacteria bacterium; assembly: GCA_903930545.1. Lineage (GTDB taxonomy): Bacteria > Pseudomonadota > Alphaproteobacteria > Caulobacterales > Caulobacteraceae > Phenylobacterium. The sequence goes on along the minus strand of CAIYZB010000052.1, from coordinate 2,152 downwards.
GCCGTCATCGATCTTGCGAACATCGCGCCCGCCTTCGCCGACCCCACCCGGGGCAGCCAGGCGGTCTTCAGGCGGGTGATGGGCGCCGTCGCTCGCCCCGGAACCCTCCAGGATGTCGGGTTCGCCCCTGACGCCCCCCAGGGTCTGGACCGTGCCACGGGTGCCGTGGCCCTGACCCTGTTCGACTTTGAAACGCCGATCTGGCTGGATCCGGCCCTGCGCGGCACCCCGGCCGAGGCCTGGATGCGCTTTCATTGCGGCTGCCCCCTGACGGTCGATCCCCTCGCTGCGGCCTTCGCTCTCGTCAGCGACATTGCCAGTGCCCCGGCCCTGGCCGCCTTCAATCAGGGCGATGCAAAGTATCCTGACCGCTCAACGACCCTGGTGATCCAACTCGCCTCACTTGAAGGCGGTCCTGTCGTCACTCTGCGTGGCCCCGGCATCAAGGACGAGGCGAGCCTCGCCCTGCCCGGCTTGCCTGCTGGCTTCTGGGAACAGGTCCAGACCAACGGGTCTCAGTTCCAGTTCGGGGTCGACCTGATCTTCACTGCCGGCGATCGCATCGCCGCCCTTCCGCGCACGACGCGCGTCACCGTACACGGAGCCTGACATGGCCTATGTCGCAGTTAAGGGTGGCGAAAAGGCCATCACCAATGCTCATCGCTGGTTGGCCGAGGATCGCCGTGGCGACACCCAGGTGCCGGAGATCGAGGTGGCGCAGATCCGCGAACAGCTGTCGCTGTCCGTTGACCGGGTGATGAGCGAGGGCTCCTGCTATGACCGGGATCTGGCGGCTCTGGCCGTCAAGCAGGCCGGGGGCGACCTTCCGGAAGCCATCTTCCTGACCCGCGCCTACCGCACCACCCTGCCCCGCTTCGGGGCCTCCCTTCCCGTCGAGACGGGCAAGATGGCCGTGCGTCGCCGTGTCTCCGCGGCCTTCAAGGATATTCCCGGCGGTCAGCTGCTGGGCCCGACCTACGACTATACCCACCGCCTGCTGGACTTCACCCTGGCCGCCAATGGGGAGACCCCGATCGAGGCGGCCCCGGAAGCCGAGGAGCCCCAGGCCTATCCGATGGCCACAATCGCCTCTGTCTTTGCCCATGAGGACCTGCTGGAAGCTGACAAGCCCTCCGAGGCCGCAGCTGATCCCTTCGATCTGACCCGCGAGCCCATGGCTTTCCCGGCCGGCCGGGATCAGCGTTTGCAGGCCCTGGCCCGTGGCGACGAGGGCTTCCTTCTGTCCCTGGCCTATTCCTCGCAGCGCGGCTGGGGTTCGACCCACCCGCTCTGCGCCGAGATCCGCCTGGGTGAGGTTGAGGTCGAGTTCATTCCCGACGAGCTGGGCTTTGCCATCGAGATCGGCGAGCTGACCCTCACGGAATGCCAGATGATCTCCACCGGCGCCGGCGGGGTCGAAACGGCACCCCAGTTCGGTGGTGGCTACGGCCTGACCTTCGGTCACTGCGAGCGCAAGGCCATGTCCATGGCCATCGTCGACCGCGCCCTGCGTGATGCGGCTGCAGGCGAGGCCAGCGCCCCGGTCCAGGACGAGGAATTCGTCCTTTACCACTCCGACAATGTCGAGGCCTCCGGCTTCGTGCAGCACCTGAAACTGCCGCACTATGTCGACTTCCAGGCCGATCTTCAGCACATCCGCCGCCTGCGCCGCGAATTCTTCCAACGCCAGACCGCGATGAAGGAAGCTGCCGAATGAGCCCGCGCGTCAATGAGCCCGAGCGCTACTACAACTACGCCTATCTGGACGAGCAGACCAAGCGGATGATCCGTCGGACCATCCTGAAGGCTCTGGCCATTCCTGGATATCAGGCCCCCTTCGGGTCACGCGAAATGCCCGTGCCCTATGGTTGGGGCACTGGCGGCATCCAGCTGACGGCAGCGATCATTGGTCCGGAAGATGTCTACAAGTGCATCGACCAGGGTGCTGATGACACCACCAATGCGGTGTCCATCCGCAGGTTCTTCGCCACCGTCGCCGACGTGGCCGTGACCGAGGACACGGGCGAGGCCACCATCATCCAGACCCGTCACCGGATCCCGGAAGCGCCCCTCAAGGAAGGCCAGGTCCTGGTCTTCCAGGTGCCGCAACCCGAACCTCTACGCGGTCTGGAACCGCGGGAGACCGAGACCC
>CAIYZB010000051.1 GCA_903930545.1 uncultured Alphaproteobacteria bacterium | reverse complement strand
CCGGCCACGGCCAGGACCCCGCCCTTTGGCCAGGTGCCGGCGAAATTGGCGTGCTTGAAAGCATCCCCGGTCCGGTCGACCCCGGGGGCCTTTCCGTACCACATGCCATTGACCCCATCGAACCTGGCGCCGGGGAACAGATTGGCCTGCTGGCTGCCCCAGACAGCGGTGGCGGCGAGGTCCTCATTGAGGCCTTCCTTGAAGACCACCTCGGCGGCGGTCAGGTGCTTGCGAGCCCTAGCGGCCTGCTGGTCCAGGCCCCCCAGGGGTGACCCTCGATAGCCCGAGATAAAGCCCGCTGTATTGAGGCCGCCCGCCAGGTCCAGACGCCTCTGGTCCATCATGACCCGCAGCAGGGCCTGGACGCCGGTGAGGAAAACCCGGCCCTCTGTGAGCAGAAATTTGTCGTCAAGCGTCACTTCAGAGTGCCGCATAGCAAATTCCTTCCTTTTGACCTCGCGATCCAGCTTGCAAGATCATACAAGTTGGGAGCAATTGCTTGCCAAAGGCGTGCCCCCCCAGGCCATTTCCGGGGCACGAAAGACGCCCATAAGTGCGTCATGGAGGAGGAAAACTTGTCCGAGGCTCTCGACGCAGTCGATGCAAAGATTCTCGATCTCATTCAGCATGATGCCGGACTGTCGGTCGCCGAGATCGCCGAGCGGGTCGGTTTGTCCTCCAGCCCCTGCTGGCGGCGGATCAAGCGGCTGGAAGACACCGGGATCATCCAGCGCCGGGTAACCATTCTGGACCGCGAACTGCTGGGCCTGGGCTTTGAAGTCTATTGCACCGTGAAGCTCAGCCTGCCGACCAAGGACAATCTCGAAACCTTCGAGGCGGCCATAAGCAAGCTGGCCGAGGTCGTGCAGTGCGCCACGGTCACAGGCGCGGCGGACTATGAGCTGCGGGTTGTCACCCGCGACATGCACGCCTTTGATGACTTCCTGCGGGAAAAGATCCTGTCCCTGGGGCTGGTCTCCAATATCGAGAGCCGGATCGTGATCCGCTCGGTCAAGAACACCACGGCGGCCCCCCTGGGCCTCGTCAGCCCCTATGTGAGTTCCCAGTCCTAGGACCATGAGCGCGATCCACTCGGTTATCGACCAGCACCGCAAGGACCTCGGCGGCTTCGAGGTGGGCCGGGTCCTGCCCGCCCCGCGCCAGCGCATGGTCGGTCCCTTTGTCTTTTTCGACCATATGGGCCCCTCAGCCTTCGCCCCGGGCTTTGCCCGCAGCGTCGATGTCCGGCCCCACCCCCATATCGGCCTGGCGACGGTGAGCTATCTGTTTCAGGGCTCCATGACCCACCGGGACTCCGTGGGCGTGACCCAGGAGATCCTGCCCGGGGAGGTCAACTGGATGACCGCCGGGCTGGGCATTACCCACTCCGAACGCTTCGAGACCCTCAGGACCAACGGCGGCAATCTGCACGGCATTCAGGCCTGGGTCGCCCTGCCCACCGAGCTAGAGGAAACCGATCCCGCCTTTGCCCATCACGGGGTGGAGGACCTGCCCACCTACGAGGCCAATGGCATGTGGGCCCGGCTGATTGCCGGTTCAGCCTTCGGGGCCAAGGCTGCGGTGCGCATTCACTCCCCGCTCTTCTATGTCCACTGGGCTCTTGATGCCGGGGCCCAGGCCCAGCTTCCGGCGGAGTATCCGGAACGGGCCGCCTATGTGGCCCAGGGTGAGGTCGAGGTGGAGGGCCACACCTATGGGGCTGGACAGATGCTGATCTTCAATCCTGGCGAACCCGTCCTGTTCACGGCCCTCAGCCCGGCCATTGTCATGCTGCTGGGCGGGGAGCCCGTTGGGCCGCGCTATCTGGACTGGAACTTCGTCTCGTCCTCGAAGGCCCGGATCGAGCAGGCCAAGGCCGACTGGCGGGCCGGGCGAATGAAACTGCCCGACGCCGACAACGCCGAGTTCATTCCCCTCCCCTAGCTCAGGCCTCCAGAGCCTTCCGGGTCTGGGCGAGATACTGATAGCCGGTGATCAGGGTCACCACCGCGGCCACGGCAAAAATGGCATGGGCTGCGAAGGTGACAGGGCCGCGCAACTCTGGATCCGCGGGCAGATCAAAGGCCGCCCAGGACGAGATCAACAGTTCCCCCGCCAGACCCACAAGTTGCAGAGTGGTCTTCCACTTGGCCAGCAGGGTCACAGGCAGCTTGATTCCCCGCCCGGCCCCGACCTCGCGCAGGGCGCTGACGGTGAATTCCCGAAACAGGATCAGGCCGGCCGGGACCACCACCATGGGCTGGGGGCCGAGCGCCATGAGGCCAAGAATGGCGCCGGCCACCAGGACCTTGTCGCCAATGGGGTCCAGGATCGGTCCCCAGACGGTCACGGCATCGAACTTGCGGGCCAGCCACCCGTCGAAGAAGTCGGTGACTGCGGCAATGACAAAGGCCCAGAAGGAAAACCGCAACAGGGCGAACTGGCTATCCGGGGTGAGGGTCTCGCTGACCCAGGGCACACCGCCCCCCACGGCCGCAAGGGCCACGAACATCATCAGGGTCAGGACCAGCCGGGCGACGGTCAGGATATTGGGAAGCGCCTTCATACCTATCCCTAGCCGATCTAGCTCTTGCGGAAAAACGCGAAGATCCGTTCGGCCAGGGCTTCGCTGACCCCATCCACCTTGGCAAGGTCCTCGGCCGAGGCCCGGCTCACCCCCTTGGCCGAGCCGAAGGCATGGAGCAGGGCGCGCTTTCGGCCGGGGCCAACCCCATCGATCTCGTCCAGAGGGTTCTTCTTCATCTCCGCCGCACGGCGGGTGCGGTGGGTGCCGATGGCAAAGCGGTGGGCCTCGTCCCTCAGTCTCTGGAGGTAATAGAGCACAGGGGACTTGGGCTCGAGCATGAAGGGGGTCTTGCCCTCGATGAAGAAGCGCTCGAGGCCGGCATCCCGGTCCGGCCCCTTGGCTACCCCCACCACGGCAATGTCGTCCACGCCGAGATCGGTCATGATCTCCAGAGCCGCGGCTAGCTGACCGGCCCCGCCATCGATCAGGACGAGATCCGGACGGGGCGAGGGTTCGCCCGCTTCCTCGTCCTTCACCATGCGGGCAAAGCGCCGGCGCAGGACCTCGCGCATCATGCCGTAGTCATCGCCGGGGGTCAGTTCGGTGTCGCGGATATTGAACTTGCGATACTGGCTCTTCTGGAAGCCATCCGGACCGGCCACGATCATGCCGCCAACGGCATTGGTCCCCATGATGTGGCTGTTGTCATAGACCTCGATCCGCTCCGGCGGGACCTCGAGGGCAAAGGCCTCGGCGACCCCGACCAGCAGCTTTCCCTGGGCCGAACTCTCGGCCATTTTCCGCCCCAGGGCCTCGCGGGCATTGGTCAGGGCATGGTCGACAAGACCCGCCTTTTCCCCGCGCTGAGGACGATTGATCTCGACCTTCCGCCCTGCCTTCAGGGCGAAGGCCTCGGCCAGAAGGTCCCGTTCCGCCGGCTCGATACTGACCAGGATCAGGCGCGGAATCGGCTTGTCATCATAGAACTGGCCGAGAAAGGCGCTCATGATATCCACATCCTCGTCCGAGCGATCGACCCGGGGGAAATAGGCGCGGTTGCCCCAGTTCTGGCCGGCCCGGAAAAAGAAGACCTGAACACAGGCCTGGCCGCCCTCGCTGTGCAGGGCGATGACGTCGGCCTCCTCGGTATTTTCCGGATTGATCTGTTGTTCCTGGCTAATGGAGGCAAGGGCCCGGATCCGGTCGCGCAGGCGCGCGGCGCGCTCGAACTCCATCTCGTCAGAGGCTTGCTGCATGGCCTCAGACATCCGGGCCATGACCGCCCGGCTGCGACCGCGCAGGAAGTCCTCGGACTCTTCCACCAGGCGGCCATAGTCCTCCAGACTGATGAGCCCCGTGCAGGGAGCCGCACAGCGCTTGATCTGGTGCAGCATGCAGGGGCGGGTGCGGCTCTCATAGACACTGTCGGTGCAGGACCTCAGGAGGAAGGCCTTCTGCAGCGTGTTCAGGGTACGGTTCACCGCATTGGCCGAGGCAAAGGGGCCGAAATAGTCCCCCTTTATGGTGTGGGCTCCTCGATGCTTGCGCAGCTGAGGGGCGGCGTGATCCCTGCGGATGACGATTTCCGGAAAGGTCTTGTCGTCCCGCAGCAGGACATTGAACCGCGGTTTCATCTGCTTGATCAGGTTGATCTCGAGCAGCAGGGCGTCGGTCTCGGTGCGGGTGGTGACGAACTCCATGGCCCGGGTCAGGTCAACCATCAGGGCAATGCGCTGGGTATGGAAGCGCCCTTGCGCATATTGCAGGACGCGCTTCTTCAGGCTGCGGGCCTTGCCCACATAGAGGACCTCGTCGTCCGCGCCGATCATACGGTAGACGCCCGGCGCATCCGGCAGGTGGCGGACCTTGTCCTTGATCAGGGCGGCCCCGATCAGGGGCTCTGAGGTCACATCCGTGGGCATGGCTCACATATAGGTGAGTCCGGCCCGCCCCGTCAGGCTCAGAGTTTCACACCACCCGACTGGAGCTTTTCGAAACTGGCCTTGGTGACCTTCTGATAGCCCTTGGCCGGGTTCTTCCAGTAGAGGCCGCCCTTGACCCGGGCGGGGTCGAAGCCTTCCTGCACAAGGTCGGTCTTGCGATATTTGAACGTGCCTGTGGTCTCTATGGCCGGCAGGATCCGCACAAAGACGGGCTGGGCATAGGCAGCAATGTTCTGGGCCACATAGTCCCCGAAGGCCTTGATGTCGAAGTCCGGCTCCACAACCAGACCGGCCATGCCCGCCCGGCCGTCCGTATGGGGGACGGCCACGCCATAGACATTGGCCTCGGCCACGCCGGGGGCGGCCTCCAGCTGGCCAGCCACCTCGCCGGTGGAGACATTCTCGCCCTTCCAGCGGAAGGTGTCGCCAATCCGGTCAATGAAATAGAGATAGCCCTCGGCATCCATCCGCATCAGGTCGCCGGTGCGGAACCAGGCGTCACCGGCTTCGAACACGTCCCGCAGGATCTTTCGTTCGCTGGCGGCCTTGTCCACATAGCCCGAATAGTCGAAGCGCGGGTCAGAACCGATCTTGCCCAGGCACTCCCCCACCTGACCGGGGCCGCACTCGATACACAGGCCCTGGAGATTTCGCACAGGCTGTTCGGCCTCGGTATCAAACTGGACCAGGCGGATATTGATCTTGTTGCGCACCCATTTGGGGATGCGGCCGATGGAGCCGACCTTGCTGTCATAGTTGAAGGTCGAGACGTTGCCCTCTGTGGAGCCGTAGAACTCCAGCACATCAGGAATGTTGAAGCGGGCGATCATCTCGCTCCAGACCTCACCCCTCAGGCCATTGCCAAAGGCCAGACGCAGCTTGTGGCGGGTCTCGTCGGGATGGGGTGGCTGGTTGACCAGATAGCGGCACAGTTCGCCGATATAGACGAACATGGTGGCCTCCTCGGCCGCCACGTCCTCCCAGAACTGGCTGGCCGAGAACTTCTTCTTCAGGATCACCATGCCGCCGTTCAACAGGGCTGAGCCTACCCCGCAGAGCCCGCCCGTGGCGTGATAGAGGGGCAGGGTCACATAGATGCGATCGGTCTCGGTGGCCCCCGTCGCTCCGGCAAAGCCGCGCATATAGAGCTGGGCCCGGCTGTGGGTGATGCGGGCCGCCTTGGGCAGGCCCGTGGTGCCGGAGGTATAGATCAGCAGGGCCGTGTCCCGCGCCGTCATCTCGCTGCGCAGAGAGCGGTCCGGGGGAAGCTGGCTGCAGCTTTTCAGGGCCTGGACCAGATCGCGCTGGTCATGGCTGGCGGGACCGTGGGTCCATTGCTGGAGGGGCCGCTCCACCAGGGATCGGGCCTGTTCGAAAATGGGCGAGGTCTCCGCATCGACAATGACGTGGGAGGCCCCGGAAATGTTCAGGCAATGGGCCAGGGGCTGGCCCGTGAGCTGGTGATTGATCAGGGCCGTGATCACCCCGACCTTGCTGAGCCCGTACCAGACCGCGAAATACTCAAGCCGGTTGGGCATGAACAGGGCCACGGTCTGACCCCGGCGCAGATTGAGACTGCGGGCCCAGTGGGCATAGCGGTTGGCCATATGGTCCAGCTCGCCATAGGTGACGGTCCGGCCCTCGAAGCTCATGGCCGGGCGGTCGTGCCATCGGCCCACCGCCTCCTGCAGGTCATCGCAGATCAGATTGGGTGAGTCCGGCGCAATGGAGCGCACCCGCTTCAAGGTGCGCATCAGCCCGCGAAAGAACCGCCAGTCACGTTGCAGACGAGCGCTGAGGCGCATGGAACTCTCCGGCAATGACCCACCTTGGGGTTTTGCCCCTGAGGCGGTCAAGGGCGGCCGGGAAACCATCCCCGGTTCCCCTCTCAGTTGAATGCTGCCGTGACGAAAAAGGCGCAGTCCGGCCTTGGCTCAGCCCCCGCCGAGGGCCAGGGCGACGTGATAGACGGTGAAGGCTGCCAGATAGGCCAGGGCCGTCATGTAGGTGAACATGATGGCAGGCCATTTCCAGCTGTTTGTCTCGCGCTTCACGACCCCCAGGGTCGGGGCGCACTGGGGGGCAAAGACATACCAGGCCAGAAAGGACAGGCCGGTCGCCAGGGACCAGTGGTCGGCAAGCGTCCGGGCCAGGGTACCGACATTGTCGGCATCTCCCACCGCATAGACTGTGCCCAGGGCCGCCACCGCGACCTCGCGAGCGGCCATGCCTGGGACCAGGGCAATGGCCATCTGCCAGTTGAACCCGATGGGGGCCAGAAGGGGCTGGATGAAGTGGCCGATCATGCCGGCGAAGCTGTACTCGATGGCCGGACGGGTCGCCCCCACCGGAGCATAGGGGAAGGTCGAGAGGGCCCAGATCAGGATCATGAGCGGCAGGATGATCTTGCCCGCCCGCTTGATGAAGATCATGCCCCTCAGGGCCAGGTTCCTGGCCAGATTGGAGGGGTCCGGCAGCTTGTAGGTCGGCAGCTCCATCAGGAAGGGCTCTACTGCCGAGCGCCAGAAGATCTTGCGGATCACCAGGGAGACCAGCAGGGCCGAGACGATCCCCGAGGCATAGAGCCCGAACATGACCAGACCCTGGAGACTGAACAGGCCCCAGACCGTGGTGCGCGGAATGAAGGCGGAAATGATCAGGGTATAGACCGGGATCCGCGCCGAGCAGGTCATCAGGGGCGCCACCAATATGGTGGTCAGGCGGTCCTGCCGGGAATCGATCACCCGGGTCGCCATGATGCCGGGAATGGCACAGGCAAAGGACGACAGCAGCGGGATGAAGGCCCGCCCATGCAGTCCAGCCCCGCCCATGATCTTGTCCATCAGGAAGGCCGCCCGGGCCATATAGCCCAGGTCTTCAAGGGCCAGGATGAACAGGAACAGGATCAGGATCTGGGGCAGGAAGACCAGAACCCCGCCCACCCCGGCGATCAGGCCATCGGAGATCAGGCTGCGCAGCAGACTATTGGACACCCCCGCCCCGACCCAGGTGCCGAGGGCGACAAAGACCGCCTCGATCCCGTCCATCAGGGGCGTTGCCCAGGTAAAGACGGCCTGGAACATGACGAAGAGCAGGGCCAGCAGGACGACCATGCCGCCCACGGGATGAAGCAGGACAGAGTCGATCTTGCCGGTCCAGGTATCGGGGTGTTCCGGCGGCCGCACATAGGTGCGTACCAGCCGCTGGGCCTCGGCATGGGCCTTGCGGATCGCCGCGGCGTCCGGCTCCTGCCAGCTATTGGTGGTGCCGAGGGCACCGGACGCGACGACGGCCTCCACCTGGGCCACCAGGTCGTCAATGCCCCGGCGCCGGGTCGCGACCGTCGTGACGATGGGGGCCCCGATCTCCCGGGACAGGCCCTCCAGATCGATCTTCAGACCCTGGCGCTGGGCGATGTCATACATGTTGAGAGCCAGGACCATGGGCCGGCCGACGGCCTTCAGTTCAAGGGCCAGCCTGAGTACCAGACGCAGATTGGTGGCATCGGCCACACAGACCACGATGTCGGGCGCCGCCTCTCCCGTCAGCTGTCCCAGGACGGCATCGCGGGTCACGACCTCATCGGGACTGCGGGCGCGCAGGGAATAGGTGCCGGGCAGGTCAAGGATGTTGAGGGTGCGGCCAGAGGCAGTTGTCACCACCCCTTCCTTCCGCTCGACGGTCACCCCGGCATAGTTGGCCACCTTCTGTCGCGCACCGGTCAGGGCATTGAACAGGGCGGTCTTGCCGGAATTGGGATTGCCCACCAGGGCAACCCGGGCTGGGCTGAGGGCCAGATCGCTCATGCCGGGTCCAGGGCGATCAGGATATCCGCCGCATCCGCCCGCCGGAGCGCGATGCGCATATCGTCCAGCTTCACGGCGATGGGATCGTGTCCGATGGCACCCTCATGGATCAGCTCGATCCGGGCCCCTTCCACAAAGCCGAACTCCAGCAATCGTCGCTGAAGCTCGACCACCCCGACGCTCTGGGCGCCGGACTCGGCCCGAACATCGACGATGGTTCCACGGGCTCCCAGCCGGGCGTCGCTGAGACGAACAGTCAGGCCGGCAGGGTCAATGGACGCAGCAGGGGACTGACTCAAAGGGACCTCGGGCACGGAATGTTGCGAACGATTATCATTACGCACTGGCCCCGTCGAGCAAACTCTCCTTGCAGCAAAAGGCCGCGCCGCTAAATTGCCGGCCCGCTCTGGAGCCCCAGTGGCGAAATGGTAGACGCGGCAGACTCAAAATCTGCTGTCGAGAGGCGTGCTGGTTCGAGTCCGGCCTGGGGCACCAAGGGATTGCGGTCACTGATCGGGGTCGCGCGCGGGTCATCTTGAGCGATCTGGCCTGAATGGGTCGGTCCTTGCTTTGATCCAGCCCAATGCGCACCGGACAAACTGCGGCCCTGCCAACGCCATCCACTTGGGCTAGACTGGCCCCATGAAGCGCAGACAGTTCCTGATGAGCCTGGCCGCCGCTGGCCTGGCCACGCCCGCCGCCAGCCAGACCCTGCCGACGGCAGACGCTTTCGATGCCTGGGTTTCCGGGGCTGAGGCAGTCGGGCGACTATCGGGCATTTCAGAAATGACCCTGGCCTCGGCCCGGGTGGGCCTGGCACTCAATCCGGCCCTGATCCGGCCCGCCGGTGCAGCGTCTGAATCCCGCCGGGTCGGGCAGTATGTCCAGCGGCTGATCCTTGGGGATGGCCCCATCGCCCGGGGCAAGCTGGCGGCCTTTCCCGACATCTACCGCATCGAGCAGCGCTACGGGGTCCCGGCCTCGGTCCAGGTGGCCTTCTGGGGTCGGGAGAGCGGCTATGGTCGCGATTTCGGCAATCTGGATGTCTTTTCCACCCTGGCTACCCTGGGGGCGTCCCGTTCGGGGCGCACCAACTGGCAGGGGGAATATGTCGCCGCCCTGACCATCGTCGATCGCCGCCTCCGCGCCCGAGAAGCCCTGAAGGGATCAAGTGCAGCGGCCCTGGGCCATACCCAGCTCATGCCCTCCAACTATCTGAAATATGGCGAGGACTTTGACGGCGATGGCCGCATTGATGTGTGGTCTCCCTCCCCCCTCGACGCCCTGGCCAGTGCGGCCCGCCACATCCAGGAGGTTGCCGCCGGTCAGGCGGTGCCGACCGGTGGCAAGGCCTGGAAGCGGGGCGAGAGCTGGATCGTGCCGGTCCGGCTGCCCCCCGGTTTTGACATCAACCGCATCGAGGTGGATGAGACCCGCCTGACGCCGGAGGCCTGGGAGGCCATGGGCATCCGTCCGGCCACTGGAGACTGGATGGCCGCAGACCGACCCCGGGACGCCAAGCTGGCCCT
>CAIYZB010000050.1 GCA_903930545.1 uncultured Alphaproteobacteria bacterium | reverse complement strand
GCTCGCGCCTGGTGCGGACCTGGACCCACCTGGAACGCCAGAGGGGCGGGTTCGGGGTCATGGGCGGACCCGGGGAAACCCAGATCGAAACGGACCGCCGCCTGCTGGCGGAAAAGATCGGTAAGCTGAAGCGCGACCTGGTGGAGGTGCGCCGCACCCGCACCCTGCAACGCTCGGCCCGCAAGCGTGCACCGGTCCCGACCGTGGCCCTGGTTGGCTATACCAATGCCGGCAAGTCGACCCTGTTCAACCGCCTGACCGATGCCGATGTGGTCGCCCAGGACATGCTGTTTGCCACCCTGGACCCAACCCTTCGCCTGCTCAAACTGCCGGATGGTCGTCCGGCCATCATGTCGGACACGGTGGGTTTCATCTCCGACCTGCCGCACGAGCTCGTCGAGGCCTTTCGCGCCACACTCGAGGAGGTGAAGGAGGCCGACGTCATCCTCCATGTGCGCGACATCGCCAGTGAGGAAACCGACGCCCAGGCCGCTGATGTCCGCACCGTGCTCGCCCGCATGGGGGTGGAGATGGACAATCGTCGTCTGATCGAGGTCTGGAACAAGCTCGACCTCATGGACCCTGTGGATCAGGAGGCCGTGGTGGGCGACGCCCGACGCCATGATCCCCGGGCCGTTCCCGTCTCTGCGGTGACCGGGGCAGGGTGCCCAGACCTGCTGGTGGCCATTTCCGCCCTGGTGGACGATGACGAGCCCATCGAAGTCCTGGCACCTGCGGGGGATGGCGCTGCGATTGCCTGGCTCTATCGCCACGGCCGGGTTCTGGACCGGGAACTGGAAGAGGACGGTGCCACCCGTATGGCTGTGAAGCTCTCGGCACAGGCCCTTGGTCAGTTCGAGCGCCTGTTTCCCCAGGTTGAACTGCGAGACTGACCGGCCATGGCCCATGAGTATGTTCCGGAACCCATGGCCTATCCCAAATGGCCATTGCCCCTTGAGCGTCTGATCATGGGCCTTGAGGCTCTGGCCGTACCGATCGTGATCTGGGCCAATCAGGGCCTGCGGCATAACGAAGCTCTGACGGCCAGCCAGTCGGGACACATGGCCATGAACATCGCTGTGCTCTTTCCCCTGACCCTGATCCTGGCACCGCCCCTGGCCTTTGGAGCCCACCGCCTGAAGTGGCGGTCGGCGGTCATGCCGATCCTGGCCGTGCCCATGGCCTGGGCGGTTGCTGTGGTGACGGTGCTCTGGTCATACTAGGACAGGGTCGGCACAGGCCAGTTTGGGGATGGATATGACACAGGTCGAGCAGCCGCGGTACCGGATCCTGGGTGGGCCGGGTTCGCCCTATTCCCTCAAGCTCAGGGCCGCTTTTCGATCGCGACGCATCCCCCACAACTGGATTGTCCCGCCAGGCTATCTGGGCACGGCCGGAGAGCTTAAGGCCGCCGGCAAGGGCATGATCCCGGTCCTTCAGACCCCCGAGGGCAGCTATTGGGCGGATTCCACCCCGATCATCCTGAACCTGGAAGAGCGGCACCCAGGCCAGAGAAGCCTGCTGCCCGACGATCCCGCGGACCGTTTCCTGTCCCTGCTGCTCGAGGATCTGGCCGACGAATGGCTGGTCCTGTGTCTCTTCGATTTCCGCTGGGATGCCGAACTGGACCAGGCCTTCTGTGCCCGCCGTCAGATTGCGGGGTGGCTGGGAGCCATGCCATCCGAGCAGTTCGGCCAGATCGTCGAGCAGTTTCGTGTGCGCCAGACCGGGGTGCTCGCCCGGATGGGGGATCGCACGGTCAACCGACCTCTCCTGAGGTCCACCTATCGGGAGGTTCTGGACGCCATCGAGGCCCAGATCGAGGGCAGTCGGTTCATGTTCGGCGGACGTCCCTCCATTGCCGATATTGGTCTTTTCGGTCAGCTGTCGCAGCTGGCCATCGATCCCACCCCGTCTGCGATCATGCGCGAGCACGCCATCCGTGCCTATCAGTGGGTGCAGGATCTGGACGATACTTCGGGGATCGAGGGCGAGTGGCGAACCCCGGACGAACCCCTCGGCCCCGGCGTGGAGCGTCTATTGACCCTGTGTGGCGAGGTCTTCCTGCCCTTTATGGTCGCCAATGCCGCGGCCATAGGTGCTGGCGAGCCGGAGGTTCACACCGAGCTGCGGGGGCTGCCCATGGTCACCCGGGCCAACCGCTACAAGGCACGATGCCTGGCGTCCCTGAAGCTTGCCTTGGCCGAAGCTCTGGAAAAGGGTGCCCCTGGCCTGGAACAGACCCTGCGGAATTATGACTGCTGGGACCTGTTGCAGATCCGTCCCGGTGAGGCAGATGGGCTGGAGCCGGTCTCGGCTGAGACATCTCAAAGGGACACACCCTTCGGTTAGTCGGTCTTGGGGGCGGTCTTTTCCGCAAGCTTGGCCGCGTTCCATAGCCCGTCCATCTCGGCCAGATCGGATTGTGCCGGGCTGCTGCCCTTGGCCGCCAGGGCAGCCTCAATATAGGCAAAGCGCCTCTGGAACTTGGCATTTGACCCCCGCAGGGCATCTTCCGGGTCGAGGTCCAGAGTGCGGGCGATATTGCCGACCACGAAGAGGACATCGCCCAGTTCGTCCCGGGCCTTGTCTATGTCACCGGCCTCGACCTCGACCCGCAGTTCGGCGATCTCTTCCTGCAGCTTGTCGAAGACCTGATTGATCTCAGGCCAGACAAAGCCGACCCGGGCGGCCCGTTTGGACAGCTTTACCGAGCGGGTGAGGGCGGGCAGTCCCACCGGCACATCGTCAAGGATGCTGACATTCCGCCCCTTGGCGGCGCGTTCGGCAGCCTTGATGACCTCCCAGGCCTCGGTCTGTTCGGCACTGGAGCGCACCTCGGCCTCGCCGAAGACATGGGGATGGCGGCGGATCATCTTTTCGCAGATGGCATCAACGACATCATCGAAGACGAAGCTTCCCTGTTCCTCGGCCATTCGGCTGTGGAAGACCACCTGAAACAGCAGGTCGCCAAGCTCGTCCTTCAGGTCGCCGAGATCCTTGCGCTGGATGGCATCGGCCACCTCATAGGCCTCCTCCACCGTATAGGGGGCGATGGTCTCGAAGGTCTGTTCGAGATCCCACTGGCATCCCGTCTTCCGGTCCCTGAGGGCCGCCATGATACCGAGCAGGCGCTCCACACTCATTCCGCCGCCACCCGACCGTCGCGCTCGGCAAGGGCGGCGCGGATCTCGGCATGCTTCTGAGAGGTGAGGGGGAAGCGCATGATCAGCCAGCCGCCAACCAGGGCCATGGCCGCCGGTATGGCCGTATAGGTAAAGGCCAGCGCCCCGAGACCTTCCGATGCCCCGTTGGGGGCCGGGTTGAAGCCCAGCATCTGCAGGGCCGGGAAGGTGACGAAAATGGCCGTGGCAGAGCCGATCTTCACCGTGCCAGCAAGGATGGCGTAGAGCAGGGCGGTGCGGTCCTCGCCCCCTTCCAGCCGCTCCTGGTCACTGACATCGGCCATGATGGCGCGCAGCAGGAAGGCGCCGGCGGCATAGGGAATACCGATCAGGAACATAAGGGTGGCCCCAGCAATCATATTGCCCTGGGGAATGGCCAGGATGCCCACCGTCATGGCCGCATAGGCCACGCAGGAAACGGCAAGGGCGCGGTGCTTGGAAATCTTCTGGGCCAGCCAGTTCCAGATGGGAGCTCCCACCAGACCGCCGACGAAATAGAGCAGGAGCAGCAGGCTGGCCTCACCCTTTTCAAAGCCCTTCACCCGCTCGAAGAAGAAGAAGAACAGGGCCCCGGTTATGGCCGGGCCCGTGCCGATCAGGAAGTCCGCGATGAGCAGACGCACCACGGCGGGGCGCTTGAACAGGTCCAGATAGTCGCGGATGTGCCCCTTCTTCGGCGGCGTGACCAGGAGGGGTTCGGGCACCTTGAAATAGGCCAGCGCCACAGTCAGAGGCAGAAGGCTGACGATGAACCAGCCCATGGAGACAATGCCCGCCGAATGGGCCTTGATCCCGAACAGGGGCAGGAGGGCTGGCAGGGTCAGGACCAGGATGGCTCCGATGACATTGCCCGCCTGCCACCAGGCATAGATCCGGCTTCGCTGGTCATAGTCCGGCGACAGCACAGCCCCCCAGGCCAGCTGGGAGAGGCTGGAAATCGAAACCCCGGCATAGACCACAAGCAACCAGAACCAGAGATAGACGGATGTCACCCCCGGCTTGGCCATGAACAGCATGTAGCTGGCCAGCATGAGGATCGGGGCCGAGATGGCGAACCACAGCTTGAAGCGGCCAAACCGGCTGCGGGTGCGGTCCATGACCCCGCCGATGAAGGGGTCGAACATCATGTCGAGCAGGCGAACGGCCCCGAAGGCGGCACCAACCGAGGCCAGGCTCAGCCCCAGCTCGCTGGCGTAGAATTCCGGCAGATAGACCACCAGGGGCAGGCCCAGACCGGAAAGCGGGATACAGGGGGCAGAAAGGGCGGCCAGCACCCAGTTTGACCGACGTTCTGACTTTGACATACGCTCCCCGGACTTCTGCCAGCCTCAGAGGCCAGCCTTGTTCATGATCAAAGCCTGTGCCGCATCAGGCGGCAAGGCCAAACCTGATACGCCCCGGGGCAGATTGCGGCTGCACCTGTCACAAATCACGGCTAGCCTTTCTGATCATCAGTTCGGAGCACAAGACATGGCCCACAAGTTCGAGATCTATAAGGACAAGGCTGGCGAGTTCAGGGTTCGCTTCAAATACAACGACGAAATCATGTTCTCGACAGAAGGCTATGCCTCCAAGGCCTCGGCCAAGAACGCCATCGAGTCGATCAAGAAGAACGGTCCGGAAGCCCCCGTCGAAGACAACGCCGACTGAGATCCTCAGATCTGGCGGAAGACCTCGTCCAGATCGTCTGGTGAAAGGATCCTCAATGCCCCCGGGGTCAGGTCAGCCGGCAGATCCAGCTGGCCGATCCGGTCCCGGTGCAGGGCTTCCACATGGTTGCCCAGGGCGGCGAACATGCGGCGCACCTGGTGGTAACGACCCTCTGACAGGGTCAGATGGGCGCTGTGGGTGCCCAGAACCTCCATCTGCGCGGGCAGGAGAGGCTTGTCCTCCCCCTCCAGCATCAGATCGCCAGCGGCAAACCGCCCTGCCTCATGGCCTTCCAGGGGGCGGGCCGTGGTGACCAGATATCGCTTGGCGATCTTGGCTCGTGGCGAAATGATCCGGTGTAACAGGGCCCCGTCATCGGTCATCAGCAGCAGACCTGAGGTGTCCTTGTCCAGCCGTCCCACAGTGGAAATGGCCGGGTCTCTCAGCCGCCAGCGGTCGGGTAGCAGGCTATAGACCAGCTCCCCTACCTCCTTGTGGGAGCAGGTCACCCCCGTCGGTTTGTTCAGCATCAGGGCAAAGCCCGGCGGCGGGTCCAGGGCCACGCCTTGCACAAACATGCGCTCGCTCAGATCCGGGGTGACGGCCAGTCTCTGGTCGGAGTCCTTCAAAGGCCGGCCATCCAGAACCACCAGGCCCTGGCTTACCAGCCACTGGGCTTCGCGGCGGGATCCATAGCCCAGATTGGCCAGCAGACGATCCAGCCTCAGGGTCGGGGCCTTGCTCACTTACGGGCCTCATAGACCTTGAAGGCCTTGGTCTCCGCCTGAAGAGTCACCTTGGCAAAGAGGGGAGCCATCACCGCTTCATAGGGCAGGTGGCGATTGGCCACGAGCCAGCAGGTGCCGCCCTTGCGCAGAGCCTCGGCTGCCTTGCGGATGAAGGTCTGGCCCAGGCTGCGATCCTCGGCCCCGCCGTCGTGGAAGGGCGGGTTCATCACCACGAAGTCCAGATTGGTCAGTTCCGTCGTGCGCACATCGGCCCAGAGGATTTCCGCCCGGCCGTCGGCGACATTGCGCTGGGCGGCTCGAACGGCCCGGTAGTCCAGATCGATCAGGGTCAGGCTGGTGACCTTCGGGCTGGCGAGCACGGCAAGCGCGAGAACCCCGAGACCGGCCCCCAGGTCAGCGCCACGTCCGGACAAGGCCGGCAGGTGCTCCATCAGAAGGGCACTGCCCGGATCCGGTCGATCCCAGCTGAATATGCCCGGCTGGGTATAGAGGTTGAGGGTCTCGGATCGCCGGGGATCGCCCGCGGCAATGGCGGCGGACACGCCCTCGACCTGGGCGGGCCTCGTCACCCCGCAGATTCGGTGATGGGCCTTGGAGGTCTCGATCACGACACAGCCAAAGGCCTCAAGCTCCTTGCGCAGGCGCGAGCCGCCCTTGTCCTTCAGGGCCATGACCGTCAGCTGACCGCCCGGTTCCAGCACCCGCAGGGCCTGGGCCAGGGCATAGCGTCGTTCCAGGACCCCGGCAGGGGCCAGCACCACCAAGGTGGAGAGCGCTCCGTCCTGCAGTTCTGCCAGGTCCTCGGACCCGGGCAGGAAGGGACCAAAGATCCGGGCATCGGCAGGCACTGTGGCCAGGGCGAGGGGCGGCGTGCCATAGACGCCGTGACGGGAGGATGAGCTGTTCACGGCCTCCCTATAGCGGGGCAAGGGGCAAGGGGCCATGGCGCAGGAGATCGCCCTGATCAGACTGGCGGCCAAGGACGAGGCCCTGCTTCAGAACCTGTTCCAGCTCTATACCCATGACTTCTCTGACTTCTGGATCGACACCCCGCGGGGAGATCTGGGGCCAGACGGGCGGTTTGCGGACTATCCCCTGTCGCCCTACTGGACCCGGCCGAACTGGCAGGCCGACTTGATCAGGATGAATGGCGAGATCGCCGGCTTCATCCTGATCAATGACGAGACCCATTCCGGTCTTCCCGCCGATCGAAACGTGGCCGAGACCTTCATCCTGCGAAAATACCGCCGCCAGGGGCTCGCCCATAAGGTCGTGCGAGAGGTCTTTGACCGGCACCCCGGCCAGTGGGAACTCGCTGTCGCCCGTGCCAATCTCGCAGCCCTGGCCTTCTGGCAGGCTACCGTCAGCTCGAGCGCTCAGGCCAGTGACCTTGAGGAACTGGATCTGCAGTCGGAAGCCTGGAACGGACCTATTCTGAGATTTCGATGGCAGCCATGACCCCAGAGCAGCAGAGCCTCATCGCCCGCCTTCAAGCCCATCTGGAGGCCGATCCCCGGGTCGAGGCGCTCTGGCTTGGTGGCAGCCTGGGGCGCGGGGCAGGGGATGAGTACAGCGACGTCGATCTGATCGCCTTGGTGGCGGACGGTAAAGCCATAGGCACGGGCCAGACCTATGGCCGCGATCTTGGCCAATCCATCCCCTGTGTCATCGTCCGGCCCCTGTTCGGCGGCGGGGTGGTAACGGTGGTGACCGAGGCCTGGGAGCGGTTTGACATCAGTTTCGTCGAGCCCGCCGGGCTGGACCGATTTGATCCTTCCGAGATCAAGAACCTGTTCAATCGAGGGGAGCGCCAGCCCAGTCCGAGGGTGGCAACCCCATATCGTACCTCGCCCGAAACCCTGGGTCCCATGATCGAGGAGTTCTTCCGCATCCTCGGTCTGATGGTGCTCAGTCTGGGGCGAGAGGAATATCTGCTGGGCCTCAGCGGCATCGGCTTCATGCGCCAGTTGACCCTGGATCTGATGCTCGAGGAGAATGGCATTGGTCCCATGAGCCGGGGCGGTGCTCTCAGCCGTCGCCCCCTCCTTACCCCGCAACAGCTGGCCGCGCTGGATGGTCTGGCCACGGTCTCTGCCGATCGAGAGGGGATCATCCGGGGCAACCTGGACCTCGCCCGCATCTTCGTCCCGCGGGCCCGGCGACTGGCGGCGGAGATCGGCCTGGACTGGCCCCAGGCTCTCGAGGACGCTGTCCGGCGACATCTCAAGGGGCAGCTGGATCTGGTGTGGTAGGGTGTTGGGATGAATGACCCCAGACACAGGGCCGGCGACCTCATCGCCGAGACCGGCCAGATCAGCCTTCGCCACATCAGGCGCGAGGATCTTGCCCAGATCAGCCGGTTCGCCTTCACCGTCTCGATCCTCAAGCCCCTGACGGACCTGGCAGCCCTGACCGAAGCCTTCGACTCTACCGGATTCTGGACACCGGAGGCCGGGGCCATTGCCTTGAGCGAATGCGGCACGGGTAGGCTGCTGGGCACAGCCCAGTTCTATCGCTCGGCTCCCTGCATCCACGGTTTCGAGATGGGCTACATCATTCATGATCCAGCGGATCGAGGGCGCGGACTGGCGACCCAGGCGGTCCGGCTCTTCTCTGATCACCTGTTCCAGACCATCCCCGACTTCTATCGGCTGCAGCTGATCATCGAGGCCTGGAATGTGGCCTCATGGAAGCTGGCGGAACGCTGCGGCTTTGTCCGAGAGGGCCTGTTGCGCAGCTCAGGCTTCGGGTCAGGCGACCCGGCGGACTGCTACATCTATTCCCGCACCCGAAAGGACTGGCACGAGGCCCACCACAGCCCCATCAGCCTCGGGGGCACCCAGGGCTGAGTTCGCCTTAGTCTCTTGCAGCGACGTGGCGGGCGAAGTTGTCGAGGATGGATTGCCAGCCGTCACGCTGCATCTCGACGGGGTTTTCGGTCTCCGGATCGAAACTGACCCGCACGCGGGTGCCTGTGCCTGAGGGTTCGAACTCGATCAGGGCCAGGCGTCCGCCGAACTCGTACTCTAAGAGGGTCATGGGCTCGACCCGGGTATAGAGCCCGGCAAAATCAAAGCCGACGCTGCCGTCCTTGGCCTCCATGCGGGAGAGGAACTGGCCGCCCACTCTCAGGTCCACGGTGGCCCGGGTCGTGTGCCAGTCCTCGGAGGCGGCGTTCCACTGAACGATGTCCTCTGGTGTCGTATAGGCGCGCCAGGCCTCGGAGAGGGGGGCCTGGACGATGGTTTCGACGGTGATCTTCATTCTGGCTCCCCGGCATGAGGAGAGAGCCTCATCGGCTTTCCGCACTTTCGTCAAGGTCGAGAAGGGGGCAATCTGAGGGTGGAACAAGGAGACCCCATGAGCCAGTTTCTGATCGCCCTGCACCGCCCCTATGGCCACGCCCCCCTTGCTGATGACCTGGCCATGCATCGCGACATCGATGCGCTGAACGATGAAATGGTCGCCGCCGGAGTCCGGGTCTTTGTCGGCGGGCTGAAGCCGACAGATCTGGCCACCACCCTGATCCTGACATCCGAGGGCTCGGTGGAGGTGCGGGAAGGAGCCTATCTGCAGGTCGGCGAATTCGTGGACGGCTTCTGGGTTTTGAACCTTGCCAGCCCCGAAGAGGCCATTGAATGGGGTCGCAAGGCCGCACGGGCCTGCCGCGCAAATGTCGAGGTCAGGCCCTTTTACTGATGCCTCTGTATCCGTGGACACCGTGAAGGCCCCCCCCGATGGCATCAGAGCTTGGAGCCAGGATCGGGCAGGGGGCTTTCGCCGATGTCCATGTCTGGGCACCGGGCCAGGTGGTGAAACTGTTCCGGCCCGGGTTTCCAAACCTCAGCATCCGGCACGAGGCCCGGGTGACCCGAGCGCTCCATGTGGCTGGGGCCCCCTGTGCCGAGGTTTTTGAGGAACTGACCCTCGATGACCGGTGCGGCTTTGTCATGTCGCACCTGGAGGGGCCGACCCTGCTGCAGCTGTCGCGCTCTGGAGAGGTCCCACATCACGAGACCGGGGCCATCCTCGCAGGCCTGGCGCTTGCCGTGCACCAGATCCCGCCGCCTCGCGAGATCCCGACCCTTCAGGTCTATATGAGGGCCGCCCTGAAGATGCCGCTGGGCAAGGTTCCGGGCCTCGTGCCGTCAGACCTCATTGCCTATGTCGACGCTTTGCCACGAGAGGATGGGCTGTGCCATGTCGACCTCCATCCCGGCAATGTGATCATGACGCCTGAAGGACCGAGGCTTGTGGACTGGGGCGGCGCGGTCCGCGCGCCCGCGGCCTATGACCTCGCGGTCTGCCAGGTTCTGCTGTGGGAGTTGATCCCGGAAATGGTCGAGGACCCGCAGCGTCCTCGCTCGGTGCATGAGGCCTTGAGGTCTGAGTATGGTCACCGCTCGGGCCTGTCGGCCACCGCCATGACCCAGGCAGTTGAGCCCTTCCTGCCGGTTGTGAGGCTCCATGCCTTGCTCTCCGGTGCCTGGCCCAAGCAGCGGGATTATCTGAGCCGGGCCGTGGAGACGATGGCCACTCGATCGGGGTCGCAAGGGGGCCTGTGACCCGTCCGCCCAACACGACGCACGGCATCAATCCAGCAGCTGACCGAAACACAGGACCCAGCCATTGCAATCGCGGACATGCAATTCCCGTCCGTTGTAAATCGGCCGATCGGTGGGCTCGACGACGATTTCCGCACCCCGGGCACGCAATTCTGAGGCAAGGGCGATGACGTCGTCGCAGTAGAGGTAGACGTCCGTAAAGCCGCCGGGAGTAGCTGCGTTCGACACCAGCGGCCTTCTGGCCTCTGGCGCGGTCTTCAACAGCAGACGGGCCTCACCGCGATCCACCACCACGAACACAGCCGGCTCGCCGAAGAACCGGTCGAAGGTGAACCCCAGAACGTCGCGGTAGAATTCTGCGCTCTCGGTGACGTCATTGACGAAGAGTTGGGGGGCGATCTTGGTGATGTGGACCATTTATGAACTCCGGGCAGAGGTCAGTTGGGGTGAAGAAACGTCTGGATGGAAAACGCGCCTAAGGAATATTATCGGAAATGAAAGACTGACTAGAACCAGGACTCCATGGAATTACCGGCCGATATTCCCACCATTTCCGTCGTTTGTCCCGATGACCTGACGCTCTGCATTTGCACCAATCGCTGACCCAGGGTCAGGCTTGATGGTTGTGAGCGCGCTGCTAGGCTCGCAGCCATGACCCAGACCCAGTCCACCCAGCTTCCCAAGGCCTGCATCATCGGTGCGGGCTGTTCCGGTTTCACGACAGCCAAACGGTTGAAGGACGCCGGGATCCCTTACGACTGTTTCGAGATGTCCGACGAGGTCGGTGGCAACTGGTACTACAAGAACCCCAACGGGCTGTCGGCCTGTTATGAGAGCCTGCACATCGACACCTCGAAATGGAGGCTGGCCTTCGAGGATTTTCCAGTGCCGCAGGACTGGCCGGACTTTCCGCATCACGGCCAGCTGCACCAGTATTTCAAGGACTATGTCGACCATTTCGGCCTGAGGGAGACCATCACCTTCAACACCGCCGTGACCTCGGCAAGGCGCACCCCTGAAGGCCTGTGGTCGGTGACCCTGTCGGACGGTCGCACCGAGATCTATGATGTCCTGTTCGTCTGCAACGGCCACCACTGGAGCCCGCGCATTCCGGACTATGAGGGCGAGTTCGAAGGCCCGGCCTTCCATAGCCACGCCTATTGCGACCCCTTCGATCCGGTCGACATGCGCGGCAAGAATGTGGTCGTGGTCGGCATGGGCAATTCGGCCATGGATATCGCCTCGGAGCTGTCCCAGAGGCCGATTGCCAAGAACCTCTGGGTCTCGGCCCGGCGCGGGGTCTGGGTCCTGCCGAAATACATGAACGGCCGCCCGGCCGACAAGGCCTCGGCCCCGTCCTGGATCCCCAAGAAGCTGGGCCTGTCCATGGCCCGCAAGGTGATCAAGAAGTCCCTGGGCCGGATGGAGGACTATGGCCTGCCCAAGCCGGATCACGAACCCTTGGCGGCGCACCCCTCGGTCTCCGGTGAATTCCTGACCCGGGCGGGCTGTGGCGACATCAAGTTCAAACCGGCCATCAAGCGTCTGGAAGGCCACCAGATCCGCTTTGCCGATGACAGTGTCGAGACCGTCGATGCCCTGATCTTTGCCACGGGCTATGACATGAAGTTCCCGTTCTTCGACGATCCTGACCTGGTGCCGGATGCCGATCACCGCCTGCCCCTGTTCAAGCGGATGATGAAGCCGGGGATCTCCAACCTCTTCTATATGGCCCTCGCCCAGCCCCTGCCGACCCTGGTCAATTTCGCCGACCAGCAGGCCAAGCTGGCCGTGGCCTATCTCACTGGGGCCTGGCTACCCCCCTCTCCTGCCGAGATGACCGACATCATCGCCAAGGATGAGGAGATCCATCTGGGGCACTATTACGCCGCCCAGCGCCACACCATTCAGGTCAATTTCGACACCTATTGTGCCGACCTGAAGAAGGAGCTGGTGCGGGGGGCAAAGCGGGCAAAGGCGGCAGGCAACCGTCTGCCGGTGCCAGCCCGGACGGTCAGTCCGGCAGGCTGATCTCGCCGCGGATTATGGCCTGGAGGGTTTCGACAAAGACCTCGGGTTCCAGGGCTGTGACCCGGGCCTCCAGCGCCTCGGCGCTCTCTCCCGCTATGGCTGGAACCGTTCGGGCGGCCAGGACCGGACCCCGGTCATAGACCTCGTCCACCAGATGAATGGTCACCGCACTGTCCACCCCGGCGGCCGCCACGGCCTCGTGAACGGCGCGGCCATACATGCCATGCCCCCCGAAGTCTGGCAGGGGGCCGGGATGGATATTGAAGACCCGGTTGCGGTAACGGCCCAGGGTGATGGGCCCCAACTGGCGCAGATAGCCGGAGAGAATGACCCACTCGACCCCATCTGCCACCAGGGCTTCACAGAGCCTGCGGTCCGCGGCCTCTGGATCGGCCTGGGTGGCGATCCTCAAGGCGCGCAGGCCTTGACCCTCGGCATAGTCCAGGGCCGGTGCCGAGCGGTTATTGCTGACGACCAAGGCGGCCTCGGCAGCCAGCTCACCAGCCGCGATGGCCTCTACAATGGCCCTCATGCTCGACCCGTTTCTTGAGGCGATAAATCCTAGTCTAGGGCGCTGTTTTAACACGGCTAATGACCGTGCAGTTCATGTTCGAACCTCATGCCGTCATAGGCTGGCTCCACCCCCGCCGGGAGCTGGGCCTTGAGGGTCTGGTAGTCGAGGTCGATATGCATATTGGTCAGGATGGCGCGGCGGGGCTTCAGCCTTGAGATCCAGTCCAGGGCCCGTTCCACATGGGCATGGGTCGGGTGGGGCCGCCATCGCAGGGCATCCACGATCCAGACGTCCAGGCCTTCAAGGGCCGCCATGGCGGCCTCATCTAGGTTCACCACATCACTGGAATAGGCCACGTTTCCAAAGCGATAGCCCACAGACCTCACCCCGCCATGGTCCTGGTCAAAGGTCACGACCGGGATCTTTCCGGAGGGGCCATGAACATGCCAGTCCTCGCCATGGGGCGGCAAGTGATGCAGGTCGGCAATGGCGGGATAGCCCCCCTCGCCTTCGAAGATATAGCCGAACCGGCGCATGGCCGACTGCCGGGTCGCAGCATCCGCATGACAGGCGATGCGTGTCCTCTGTCGGATGGCAAAGGCGCGGATATCGTCCAGGCCGTGGATCTGGTCCGCGTGGTCATGGGTCAGCAGCACGCCGTCCAGGCGCCGGGCCCCGGCATCGGAGGTTTGGCTCACCAGGTCCGGCGAGGTATCCACCAGGACCGTGGTCTCGTGATCGGGCCCCTCCCCCTTGCGCCGCACCAGCATGGAACAGCGGCGGCGGCGGTTGCGTGGGTCATTGGGATCGCAGTCGCCCCAGTCGCCGTCTGCCCGGGGCACCCCACCGGAGGAGCCGCAGCCGAGGATGGTGAATTCCAGAGTGCCGCTCACGGCCGGGGGATCCGGTCGAACAGGGTAAAGAAGGCGTCTTCGGTCTTCTGTTCCGCCTCGGCCAGGGTCCAGCCCCGCACCTCGGCAAGCCGGGCCAGGACGGCAGGCAGATAGGCCGGCTCATTGCGCCGGCCTCGCCAGGGCACCGGTGCCAGATAGGGGCAGTCGGTCTCGACGATGATCCGCTCGGCGGGCATGTCGGCGATCACATCACGGACATCCTGGGCGGCCTTGAAGGTGGCAATGCCGGAGACCGAGAACCAGGCCCCGAGGGCCGCCGCCCGCCGCGCCAGTTCGGCCCCGGAGGTGTAGCAGTGCATCAGCATCCGGAACGGGCCGACGGCATATTCCTCTTCCAGGATCGCGGCCATCTCGTCGTCCGCCTCGCGGGTATGGACCACCAGGGGCAGGCCGGTTT
>CAIYZB010000049.1 GCA_903930545.1 uncultured Alphaproteobacteria bacterium | reverse complement strand
GGCGTCGGTGAATTCGATCTTCCGCACGGTGGTGACTGGCGCACTCAGAACCGGGGGGATGTCCTTGGGCCGGTTCCAACCATAGCGCAGCCGCCAGGCGATCTGACCCGACTGGTCGACCGCGTCGGCCGTGGGCTTGGGGGAGGAAACCGAACCGACCGCGGCCAGGTCCGCAACCTCTGATGCTTCAAGGGCGTGATCATAGATCCGCAGCTCGTCATAATCGCCGCCCCGCAGGAAATTGTATCGGCTCTGGACCTGGTGGGGAGAGACCACCCGGCTGGTAGGGCCGAACTGGTCAAGGCCGGAGTCATAGATGGCGACCGCCTGCTTCTTCGCCGCCAGCTTGCCATCGACATAGAGCTCGACCCCGCGGGTTTCGTCCCAGGTAAAGGCCAGATGAGTCCAGGTTTCCGGGGCCGGCTTGGCGGGGAGGGTATAGGTAACCCGGGTGCGGGCCAGATTGGCATCCGTGACGAAGGCATCGAAGCCGGATCCGTTCCAGTCGATCCGCAGCCAGACCATGTCCCAGCTAGTGTGGTCAGCATAGCCGACCCGGAAAATGGGGAAGGGACCTTCTCCCACAGGGTATCGGGATCGCCAGTAGAAGGAGAGGGTGCCCCTCTGGGCATAGATGTTGCCGGGGGCATTCCAGGCCAGGACCACGTCATCGGCGGCCGACAAGGCAGCGCCCCTGGCACCGTCATTGATGATCGAGACCTTGTCACGGAAGTTGGGGCGAGGATCGCCCTGGGCGGTGTCCGCAACCAGGGACCTGTCAGCTGACAGGTGGAAGAGAAGGCCGCTGTCCTGTGCCTTCGACGTCGCCGGAGCCGCGGTGACGATCAGGGCGGCCAGCCAAGTGATCGCGATTCTGGAAAACACCGTCATTTCTCCATCCTTGCCCTGATTAGCCCGTTTGGCGACGGTATCTCAGATGTGACACCGGTATCATTTTTCTGACCCAAGCCTCCCTCGCTAGGCGAGAGGGGCTTGCCGGTCATGAAGTTCCATGGCTTATTCCCGGCTGCTACCGGTGTCATAACAATGAGTGACACCGGTGTCATAGAAAAATTCGAGCCGCTCCGGGATCGTCCCCGGGTATCGACCATGTATCGATGGTGGCTCGCCAGGGAGGGAAGAGATGATGACGATGCAACGTTCCAGCGCGCCTGCGACGGCTCGCAACCTGCTGTGCGGGGTCTCGCTCGCGGTGTTGAGCACCCTCGGTGCGGTCAGCACGGCCCATGCCGCTGACACGGCCCCTGCCGCCGAGGTGGAGGAGGTCATCGTGACCGGCTTCCGCGGAAGCCTGCAACAAGCCCTGGATATCAAGAAGTCGTCGGCAGTCGCTGCTGACACCATTCTTGCCGAAGATATCGGCAAATTCCCTGACCTGAACCTGTCTGAGTCGATCCAGCGTCTGCCAGGCGTTGCCCTTGCTCGAGATGCGGGTGAAGGGCGCAACATCTCGGTGCGAGGCCTTGGCCCTCAGTTCACCCGTGTCCGTATCAATGGCATGGAGGCCCTGACGACGACCGGGAGCTCGGACGCCAACGGAGGGGTCAACCGGGGTCGTAGCTTCGACTTCAACATCTTTGCCTCGGACCTCTTCAATTCCATCACGGTCAGCAAGACCCCGGAAGGCAAGACTGAGGAAGGTTCCCTTGGGGCCACGGTGGACCTCCGCACGGCACGGCCTTTTGACTATAATGGCTTTACCCTCGTGGCCTCGGCCCAGAATGGCTACAATTCCCTGGCCAAGACCAACAATCCGCGCGGTGCCTTCCTGATCGCCAATACCTGGGCCGATGGTCGGCTGGGCGGTCTGCTGTCGGTTGCCTATGGTGAGCGCGACCTGAAGGACGTGGGCACCTCCACGGTTCGCTGGGCGACCGGCAATGCCTTCAATCCCGGCTTCCGTTCGGTTGCTCCGACGGCAGGCTTCACCCTCGCCCAGGCCAATGCCGCCTTCCACCCCCGCTTCCCACGCTATGATGATTACACCAATCATCAAGAGCGCCTGGGGGTGACCGGGTCCCTGCAGTGGGCCCCGAATGACAAGACCGAGATCAATCTCGACGTGCTCTATGCGAACTTCAAGGGTACCCGCGAGGAGCGCTATCTTGAGGCGCCTTCATTCAGCGTCGGCGGGGCCTGCACCACGGCGACCACGGCGAGCGGCACATGCGGCATTGCCCAGACCGACATTCTTTCGGGCACAATTGATGCCACCAATACCCTGATCAAGGGGACCTTCAACAATGTCGATCTGCGGGTCGAGGACCGGATCGACGATCTCCAGACCAAGTTCAATCAGTATACCCTGAGCGGCAGGACCGAGTTCACCGACCGTCTGACCGGCAGCTTTGTTGCGGGTCACTCCAAGTCGGACTTCTCAAACCCGGTGCAGACGACCCTGACCCTGGATCAGCTGAATGTTCAGAACTACAGCTACGACTATAGCCAGGGCCGTGCGCCGCTCCTGTCCTATGGCAGCGCCAACCTGACCAATCCGGCTTCCTGGGTCCTCACCCAGATTCGCGAACGGCCCCAGACGGCCGCCAATACCTATGACACGGCTCAGGCCGAGCTCGAATTTGCGGCCAATGATCTGGTCACGTTCTCGGGTGGTCTGAACTACAAGAAGTACGAGTTCGTCACCACCGAACTGCGGCGGACAATTGGCACGACAGCGAACCAGGAAGCAGTCATTCCCGCCGCCATCGCCGCCATTCCCCTGTCCAGCTACTCGATCATCAACACCCTGAACACCAAGGGTCTTGATGTGCCGGCCGGGACCACCACCAACTGGCTGGTCCCCAACCTGGCAACGGCGGCCAGTGCGCTCAGCCTCTATGACCAGACGGCCTTCGGCGGCGCTTTCCGTCTCGGCCCGCAGCCCTCGCTCGGCAATAACAACAGCGTGCGGGAAAAGGATACGGGTGGCTATATCCAGGCTGACTGGACCACGGAGATCGCCGGCATGCCGTTCCGCGGCAATATCGGTGTCCGCTATGTGAAGACCCAGCAGAGTGCGACGGGCTTCACCTTCCTGTCCGGAGCCCCCGTCGAAATCACCGTCGAGCGGGAATATTCTGACACCCTGCCGTCCCTCAATGCGGTTCTGTCACCCTTTGAAAACTTCCAGGTTCGCTTTGCGGCGGCCAAGGTCATGGGACGTCCGAACCTCGGAAGCCTGGTGCCGGGGGCGACGGTGAACGTGTCTGGTGCGAGCCGTTCAGTCTCGGCCGGCAACCCGAACCTCGATGCCTTCCGCGCCAAAACCTATGATCTGGCCTTTGAGTGGTACTACAACAAGGACTCCCTGATCTCTCTTGCACTGTTCAAGAAGGACATTGCGAGCTTCGTTCAGACCCGCCAGATCACCTCGGTCTTCCACAACAATGCCTTCGGTATTCCGGACTCCGTCGCCACGGCGGCCTGTGGAACCCTGGCTGGCTGTGACACCACCACGACGGCCTGGAGCTTCAGCGTTCCCACCAGCACTGACGGCGGACCTCTGACGGGCTTCGAGCTGAGCTACCAGCAGGCCTTTACCTCCCTGCCGGGCCTTCTGGCCAATACGGGGGTCATCATGAACTACACGTCCGTGAAGTCCTCCATCGACTATGTGAACGGTGCCGGTGTGGTTGTGGCGACCAACGACCTGACTGGGCTGTCGCGCAAGTCCTACAATGCGACCGTCTATTATGAAGATGATCGCATCAGCGCCCGTCTGTCGGCCTCTCACCGAGACAAGTACCTGACCCGGGTCCCGGGTCAGGAGGCTGGCACCGACTTCGATGGCACCAACGAGACCTTCAACCTCGATGCCTCGGTCCAGTACACGATCAACGACAACTTCAAAGTCACCTTCGAAGGCGTCAATCTGACCGACGAGTTCCAGGACCAATACAACGATAGCAGCGACCGGCTGTCCTTCTATCACCACACCGGCAGCGAATACATTGTGGGTATTCGTTACAGCTTCTGACCTCATTCCCCGTCGGACAGGCCCCCACACGGATGCAGGGGAGCTTGAACCTGCGACCTGGCCGCCGGTGACAACCGGCGGCCTTTCTTTAGGGACATCCAAGATGAAGCCCATTGAATCGATCATGCGTCGGTCGCCCGTGATCGCCGTCATAACCCTGGATGATCCCGCGCCGGCCGAAGCTCTGGCTTGCGCCCTGGTGGAAGGGGGGATCACCTCCCTGGAGGTCACCCTGCGCACCCCTGCTGCCCTGGAGGTCCTGACCATCATGGCCCGGGTGGATGGGGCCCAGGTCGGGGCTGGCACAATTGTCACGGCCCGACAGGCAAATCAGGCCCTTGAGGCGGGAGCAGGCTTTCTCGTGTCGCCCGGCCTGACAGAGCCCTTGGTGCATGAGGCGGCGCGGCTGGACGTGCCCTATCTCCCGGGCATCTCCACCGCATCAGACATCATGCGAGGGCTGGATCTGGGGATCGAGCATTTCAAGTTCTTTCCTGCAGAGGCTTCGGGCGGCATTCCCGCGCTGAAGGCCCTGGCGGCTCCCTTCCATCAGGCGCGCTTCTGTCCAACAGGGGGCATCACGCCCGATAGCCTGACGAGATGGCTGGGCTGTCCCGGCGTTCTCTGCGTTGGCGGCAGCTGGCTGGTGCCGCACGCCGAGGCCGCACCCAGCGCCGTCAGAGACCTGGCGCTGGCGGTGAGGCAGGTTTTGGGGACAAGGGTGGGCTAGACGTGGTTTTCGCCAGCCAACCATGACGGCTTGCCCAGCTGGTAAACAGTCCAGGCCAGGCAGAGGCCGGCTTGCCCCGGGCAAGGTAAATGCCGAACCCGTGGCCACCTTCCTCGAAAATATGGATTTCACAGGCCACCTTGGCAGCGCGCAAGGCCGCCGCATAGAGCAGGCTGTTTTCCAGGGGCACAGATGGATCGTCGGCCGCATGTACTAGAAAGGTAGCCGGTGTATCTCCGCTGACATGCAGATGGGGTGATTGGGCGATCTCCTGCTCTCTGTCGGGAGCAGGACCCAGCAGGGCCCTGCGTGAGCCGGGGTGGGCATTGGGCTGGTACATGTCGATCACGGGATAGAGTAAGCCCACCAGATCAGGCCTGGCGCTCAGCCGATCTGCGGCCTCCACTGGCTGATAAACTGTGTGGACGTGGCTCGTTGCCAGGCGGGAGGCCAAATGTCCCCCGGCCGAGCAACCGATGACCGCGACACGGTTCGGGTCAATGCCGAACTCCACAGCCCCCGCCCGGATCAGCCGCACGGCGCGTTGACCATCCTGCAAGGGTACGTCCGCTGGCTGGCTCCAGCCCTCGCCAGGAAGCCTATACTTCAGGACGAAGCAGGTGATGCCAAGGCCGGACAGGTGGCGGGCAATCTCGAAACCTTCTTTGTCGATCACAACCCGTACGTAGCCGCCGCCAGGGACGATCAGGCAGGCTGCGCCGTTGGGGCGATGCGGTCGAAAGACCGTCATGGTGGGATTGGCTACCCCGGTGGCAAACCGGTCCTGGAAGCCGGAAGTCGCAATCCGATCGGCAACGGTCTCCATCGGCAGATGGCTCGGAGCGTCAGGCGCTCCGTTTGGCCACAGGGCCACGGTTTCGACGGGATCAGAGATGCGAGCTGCAGCGGGACCTGTTGCCATCAGACTGGCACCAGCGATGAGAGATCGGCGATCTAGTTTCATGGTCTTAGTCGTATCATTCCCCGATTTAGTCGGATAGACACCGGTGTCATAACTCGTTTCGTGTTGAAAACTGGGTCGGCAGGCACCTCAAGTCCGCCAGCTCTTGCTGAGCCGGCGGGGGACTTGGAGCCCCGAAGGCTGGCCTGGGTTTTCGAATTTTGTCCTCTGAGCTTTGAGTGCCATGCCTTCGGTGATCCTGCCTGAACCTGCGTCGTCCGCCGTCGGGGACGCCGTCCACTTCCTCCAGTCCATTCTGGATGAGGTCATCTTCTATCTTGATGGGGAGGATGCCGCGGCCCTGGTGCGGCGAGCCCGGGAAGTGGCACGGCAGGATCAGGGAGAGGCCCTTGAGACATTGTTCTCGGGCTTGAGGTCAGATCAGGCCGTCTATCTGGCCCGGGCTTTCACCTGCGCCTCAATGCTATCCAACCTGGGAGAGGACGTCGCCGTGCGCCGCCGGCAACCGGACGTGACCCTGGATCCCGAGCCCTCGCCTGCCAGGTTGCGAGATGCAGTGGAACGACTGGGGCCACGCAGTGCAGCCCGGATCATCCCTCAGATGGCCGTTACCCCGGTTCTCACGGCCCATCCCACTGAGGTGCGCCGACGCGCCGTGGTCGAACGGGAGGCCGAGATCACCCGGCTCATGTCCCAGCTTGGGCCCCTAGCTTCGGCCCATGAGGTTGAGTCCATCCGCGAGGCGCTGTTTCGACAGGTGGCCCTGCTGTGGAAGGCGCGCATGAACCGCCCGGAGCGGATCAGCCCTGCCGATGAGATCCGCAACACGCTTGCCATCGTACGCCGATCCATCTTGCCGGCCCTGTCGGATCTTTATGGCGACTGGAGCCGTGACTACGAGACCATCTCGCCCCTGACCCTGGGCTCTTGGCTTGGGGGCGACCGGGACGGCCATCCCGGGGTGACCGGCGAGACGCTCAGCCTGGCCATGCGCTCACAGGCAAGGCTGATCCTCAACCACTATTCCGACGAGGTCCGCGCCCTCTGGTTCGACATGGCTGTTAGTGCCGATCTCGCTCCGGTCAGTCCCGAGGTATTGGCCTTGGCCAATGCCTCCCCCAATGCTGGCGTCGATGACGCCCATCGCCGCGATGAGCCCTACCGGCTGGCTCTGCAGGAAATCTGGGATCGCCTCTCGGCAACGGCAAATCGTCTTGCAGGCGGGGCCTGGCCGACGCGCTCTCCCCCCTATCTGGATGCAACGGGCTTCGTCTCGGACCTCGACGCCGTCCTGCAGTCGGTT
>CAIYZB010000048.1 GCA_903930545.1 uncultured Alphaproteobacteria bacterium | reverse complement strand
GCCGGCCGCCAATCAGGTCCCGGCTGGGCGATCTGGACATCGTGGTTAGGTCTGAAAAGGCTGAGCATCGGAGACCCCGCAGGTACCCCGTCTCCTTCCCCACCCCCGTGGTCGGGGTCAAGGACCGATCAGTTGCTGTCGGAAGATCCCTGGCCGGTGGCGGCCTGGATCAGGGCCGCGATCCGGTCGGTGGAGTCGGCGGCCTGGTTCAGCATGGAGAGCGGGCCGGATCCGGGACGCACGGCAGAAGCCATCTGGTTGGCAGCCCCCTGGGCCACGGAGATGGCGGCGTTCTGGGCGAGGCTGAAGCCGGAGCTGGCCATCCTCTGGGCCTGGGCATCCTGATAGATGAAGCCATAGGTGGGATAGGTGGTGGTGCCGAGATCGCGGACCGGGTCATACCAGACCTTGACCGTCGACCAGTCGCCGGCCGCCGAGACGTCGATCACGGTGACGTCTTTTTCGATCTGACCACGGGTTCCGTCGATGCGCGACCAGTTGGCGTGGCTGATCTGGATCACCCGGTCAGTGAGGACCTGGCTGACCACGGCGACGTGGCCCAGACGCATCTTGCCATTGGGTTTGAAGCAGAGAACGGCACCGGCCTTGGGGGTGACCCCGGTCTCGTAACGACCCAGGGCCTGGTTCCACCAGGTATAGGCATCGCCAAAGATCTGAACGCCGGAGATCAGACGCGCGAAGGGGACGCACTGCCAGTAAGTATCCGCAAAGGCACCTGCCGGGGCAAGTGCCAGAACCGCAGCGGCGGCCAGGGAACCAACAAGGGCTCTGGTCCGTTTCAGCATGTCTGCGGAGTCTCCCCTGCGCGAACTCGCCCCGTTCCTACTCACCCCGCGGGCGAAATGGAAGAGGGTTTATGCAGGTACTGCAGACCTGCGCCGCGCATCCCACGAGTCGGACCAGAGCTTCATGCGAGCCCGGGCCGGATTTTCGATGAGATGATATGAGCAGGCGGCAAGTGGAACCACGCTGACCAAGAAAACTAACCACAGCCCCAAGGGGAGGCGCTCGTCGCTGATCTGTAGAAATCTGGATGCCAGGTTCACGAAGACTATCTTCCAGGGCACACAGATCATGTAGATGGAGTAGCTGATCTCCCCAAGATAGACGAGCGGGCCCTGCTCCAAGACCTTGGCGCCGGTCTGGGCAAGTCGAGCGAGGAAAAGGATGAGCCCCCCGAGCAGGGGCACAATCAGGGCATCCGGACCTGAAAATGATGAAACTGTGATCACCCCGACCAGGCAAAATCCGGTCCCGAGGCCGGCCAGGAGCCGACTCACCGCAGGTCGCGCCCGCCAGAAGGCGTGCAGGGCACAGCCCAGGGCGAAGCAGGGAATGATCCTCAAGGCCCCCCAGGCAATGGTGGCCCGGGTGAGGGGAAAGCCCGTCAGGCTCTCAAAGGCCGAATAAAGTCCCACCATCAGGAGCACCGCGCCACCCACGGCCACCAGGGGCCGGTCCTTCAGGGCCAGGGCCGCCCAGCCAAAGACGGGGAACGTCAGATAGGCAAACCACTCTGCCGAGATCGACCAGGAGGGATGGTTGAAGGCCGCTGCCGGTGCAAAGCCCCAGGCCTGGACCAGGAAGATATTGGCCGGCAGGGACTCCCAGGACAGGATGTTGCGGTCAATGGACAGGCCCAGAAGGCCCGCGCCGACCCCAAGGATGATCATTCCCGCCAGGGTGGCCAGATGCAGGGGATAGACCCGGGCCAGCCGGGCCCACAGAAAATGGCCATAGCGGAACCGGCCCTCCTCAAGGGCAGTGCGATAGACGTGGCAGAGAATGAATCCTGACAGGATGAAGAACAGCTCCACCCCCAGATAGCCCTTGTCCAGTAGGGCTGGCAGGGCGATGTCGGTGTGCAGTTTCGGCCAGTAGTGGAACAGCACGACCCAGGCCGCTGCGAAGAAACGCAGGCTGGTCAGGGGTCTTATGGTCTGGCCGTCGGTCATGCTGAAGTCCCGTTTGAAGCTCGTTCAAAGCCTCCCACAGGGATGTCACCATCCGGTTTATTGTGTTCCACCTCTGGTCTTGGGCCCGAGGCGCACTAAGTTGGACGCTGGATTCGAGAGAGGAAGACCATGGATAGCCTTCTTGCCCTGGCCGCCCAGACCGCGGGGTCAGGGCGGCCCTGATCACCCTGATTGTCATG
>CAIYZB010000047.1 GCA_903930545.1 uncultured Alphaproteobacteria bacterium | reverse complement strand
GTGGTCAGGGTCGAGGTGTCGCGATAGAGGCTGGCATTGGCCGAGTCCTCGACACGGACCTCGATGGCGTCCTTGCCGTAGGTGGAGCTCAGGTCGACATCCCAGCCGCCGATGGCACCGGAGAGGCCAGCGGTGAAGGCATAGTCATCCTCGATGATCCGTTCCCGGGGCGAGAAGCCGAGGGGGAAGGGACGGTCGGCGGCGCCCTGGACGCCCTGGACGCGGTTGTAGCGACGATAGTTTTCGTAGGCCGAGGCATCCTTGTGACCGAAGCCACCGAAGGAATAGAGCTCGAAGTCGCCCGGCAGGGAGAAGCCGGCATTATAGGTGATGTTGTCGAGGCGATACTCGGCGTCACCGGAGATCAGGTTCTTGTTGGGGAAGCCGGGGATCAGGCTCTCGACGGCGAAGTTGGCCGCCGAATAGCTCGGGCTCGCAGGGTTCACCATCCGCTGGTCACCACGACCGCGGTTGGAGAAGCCGTGGTACTTGGTCTCAAGGGTCATGTTCAGATAGCTGCCCTCGATGGGGGCAAAGCCGACATTGACCGAGGCCGCCGCGGTCTTGCCGCCGCCATCGATGTATTCACCACCCGTGGCGGAGACCGAGCCACCGGCATCGTTCTTCTTCAGGATGATGTTGATGACCCCGGCGATGGCGTCGGTGCCGTACTGGGCGGCCGCGCCGTCTGTCAGGACTTCAATCCGGCCCACGGAAGCCGTGGGAATGAAGGACAGGTCGGTGGCTGCCGCGCCCTGATAGGCACCGGACAGAACCGCGAGGTTGGAGGTGGTGTGACGACGCTTGCCATTGACCAGGACCAGGGCCTGGTTGGGGCTGAGGCCGCGCAGGCGGGCCGAGAGGGTCAGGTTGGCCGTATCGCCACCGAAGGCCTGGGCGTTGAAGGACGGCACCAGATTGGCAAGGCCGAGACGCAGGTCGGTCTGACCCGAACGCTGCAGGGCAGCGGTATCGACCACCTGAACCGGCGCCGGGCTGTCAATGACCTTCAGGCCGGTCTGGCGGGTGCCGGTGACGATGACTTCGTCAACAACATCCGCGGCGTCAGCAGCCTGGGCGGCCGTGCCCACGAGGCAGGCCAGGGAAACCCCGGCAAGCCAGCCAATTCGAGAATATTTGTGCATTCTAGATGCCCCCACAGCAAAGGTCAGCCATTTGGCTGAGTTAGCCGCCAGCCTCAGCTGGTCAGCGCGAGATTTGGCCGGCGCGAGACACGTCTGTGCGCCGAGATTTCGTTTCTCAGAGTGGGGTCTTTGGCAGAATGCCCAGGGGCGCTGATCCCGGAAAATCCGGGCCGCATCAATGGGTTCATGTATAAACGTGCACGCATGCCAAAAACTACTCTGTATTTGATCTACAGACCGGCCTGTGCGCTTCCTCGATGTCTTTTTTTATCGTTGATGTCAAAAATCCTAACCGGTTTACCTTTGGTTTAGACCTTCGATATTCACAGGACGGTCACAGTTCCAAATGGGTGTCAACGCGGTGCAGCGGCCGGAGTCAGGTGGTCCGGCGGATGACTGAAAATGAAGGCTGAATTGCCTGCAGCGGCGGCAAGGCGCGCAAAATTGAGGCGAAAGGCGCGCGAACCTTCCATTCGTCCTTCTCAAGGCAGGGATCAGGCCCCCTGAAGGTCCTAGTCAGTCGGGACGGGCGACGCCCTGCCCACCCCGATCTGGAGCCAATCATGCGCCTTTACGTTCTTGCGGGTCTTGCCGCGCTCACAGCCTTCGCCCAACCGGCCTCCGCCGAGGTCAAGCGCATCGGCCCCCCTACGGCGGCCATTGCCCGGGCCACGGTGGTGCCTGCCGGGTCTGACATCATCTATGTCAGCGGCATCACCCCGGCACCTACCAGCGCGGCCGGTGCCACGCCGGTGACCTTCGGGGATACCAAGACCCAGACCCTGAGCATCCTCACCCAGATCCAGGACATCCTGAAGGCCGAGGGGGCCTCCATGGGCGATGTCTTCATGATGCGGGTCCTGCTGGTTGGCGATCCGGCCAAGGAGGGCAAGATGGATTTCGGGGGCATGATGGAAGGCTACAAGACCTTCTTCGGCACCGCCGACCAACCGAACAAGCCGGCCCGGATCACCAGTCAGGTGGCGGCCCTCGTCGCCCCTGGCATGATGGCGGAGATCGAGGTCCAGGCCGTCAAGCCGAAGTGAGATCAGATGGTCCCGTGGGCCTGACCGGCCTTCGGGACCATGCTAATCGGTCGGGGCGGAGGCATGCTCATGACCGAAAACCAGAACCTCTATGACATCCTGGCCACTGGCTTCTCGTCGCGTCCCGACGGAGCCTGCTTCATCCATGCCGACGGTTCGATCCTGACCTATGGGGACCTCGCCCTCTCGGTAGGCCAGGTCGCTGCCCTTCTCCTGGACCGGGGCGTCGAGCCCGGCGACCGGGTGGCCCTGCAGGCCGACAAGAGCGCCGAGGCGGTTATCCTCTATCTGGCGACCCTTAAGGCGGGGGGCGTCTTCCTGCCCCTCAACACCGCCTATACGGCCAGCGAGGTGAGATATTTCCTCACCGATGCCGAACCCCGGCTTTTCATCCAGGATGCCGCAGCCCTGGTCGCCGAGGCGAAGGGGTCTGAGCCCATGGCGGCCTCCGTGCCCCGGACAGCAGGCGACCTCGCCTCCATCATCTATACCTCCGGAACGACGGGTCGCTCCAAGGGGGCCATGCTCAGCCACGGCAACCTGGCGGCCAATGCCAGGGCCCTGCACGAGATCTGGGGCTTCACCCCCGACGATGTCCTGCTCCACGCCCTGCCCATCTTCCATGTCCACGGCCTGTTCGTCGCCCTGCACTGCGCCTTCCTCTCCGGCTGTCCCATGGTCTGGCTACCGAAGTTCGATGACGTCCAGGTTCTGGCGGGACTGGGCAAGGCCACGGTGATGATGGGGGTGCCGACCTTCTATACCCGCCTGCTGGCCAATCCCGGCTTCACGCGGGAGGTGGCCGACGGGACGCGCCTGTTCATCTCCGGCTCTGCGCCCCTGCTGGAATCGACCTTCGCCGAATTCGAGGCCCGGACAGGCCAGAGGATCCTCGAGCGCTACGGCATGAGCGAGTCAGTGATCATCACCTCCAACCCCCTGGACGGCGGGCGCATCGCCGGTTCGGTGGGCTATGCCCTGCCGGGGGTGGATCTGAGGATCGCTGACGGTGAAGCCACCGGGGTCATCGAGATCCGTGGGCCCAGCGTCTTTTCGGCCTATTGGCGCATGCCGGAAAAGACCGCCGAGGACTTCACCGCCGACGGCTATTTTCGCACCGGAGATGTGGGGCGAATGGATGCCGACGGCCGGGTCTGGATCTCCGGCCGTGCCAAGGACCTGATCATCTCGGGGGGCTATAATGTCTATCCCAAGGAGGTGGAGCTGATCCTGGACGAGATGGCCGGGATCACGGAAAGTGCCGTGATCGGCCTGCCCCATCCGGACTTCGGCGAGGCCGTTGCGGCTGTGGTGATCGGGAGTGGCGACGAGGCGGCCATCATCGCCGAGCTCAGGCAGAGCCTGGCGGCCTACAAGACCCCCAAGCGGATCTTCTTTGTGGCCGAGCTGCCCAGAAACGCCATGGGCAAGGTCCAGAAGAACCTGCTGAGAGACCAGTACGGTTCGACCTTTTCGACCTTACCCTAGGACAGACTTGTCGCCACGGTTGGGCAGCGTAGTTTGGCCGTGAAAGCCCCGTCTGAAGGGCCCGGAGGAATTGATGCAGATCGAGCGACTGCCCCCCGTCAGGACAAGCCTGAAGCCGAGCAATCATCCCTATCTCAACGGGGCCTGGACCCCGCTGCATGAAGAGGTCACGGCCACCGACCTGGTAGTCCTGTCCGGCACCATTCCGACGGACATCGACGGGGTCTATCTGCGCAATACCGAGAATCAGGTTCATGAACCCCTGGGCCGGTTCCACCCCTTTGACGGGGACGGCATGATCCATCAGATCGAGTTCAAGGATGGCAAGGCCAGCTATCGAAACCGCTTTGTCCGCACCCGGGGCTTTGAGGCGGAGCAGGAGGCTGGTGGCTCTCTCTGGGGCGGTCTGGCCGATCCGGTCCAGTTGGCCAAGCGCCCGGGCTCGGGTGCCCACGGCTTTCTGAAGGATTCCTCCTCGACCGACGTGGTGGTCCATGCGGGCAAGGCCTTGTCGACCTTCTATCAATGCGGGGAGGGTTATCGTCTGGATCCCCTGACCCTGGAACAGGAAGGGGTCGCGGGCTGGGTGCCCATCGACGGCATCTCTGCCCACCCCAAGGTGGATGAGGCCACCGGCGAGCTCCTGTTCTTCAACTATTCGAAACACGCCCCCTATCTGCATTTCGGCGTCGTCGGGCCCGATAACCGGCTCAAGCATTATCAGGCCGTGGAGACCCCCGGTCCGCGCCTGCCCCACGACATGGCTTTCAGCGCCAATTACGCCATCCTCAATGACCTGCCGGTCTTCTGGGATGCCGAGCTCCTGAAGCGCAACATCCATGTGGTGCGCAAGCATGAGGGCTTGAAGTCACGCTTTGCCCTGGTGCCGAGAGCCGGGGGCGAGCCCATCTGGTTCGAGGCCGAGCCCACCTATGTCCTGCACTGGCTCAATGCCTATGAGGAGGGCGATGAGGTGATCCTGGATGGCTATTTCCAGGAGGACCCGGTGCCGGAGCCCCACAAGGATGCCCTGCCGGGCTTCGAGCACATGATGGCCTTCCTCGACCAGGCCTGCCTCAAGCCCCGCCTGCATCGCTGGCGCTTCAATCTGAAGACCGGGACGACCACGGAACAGAGGCTGGACGACCGTACCCTGGAGTTCGGCACCTTCAACGCCAAGTATGCCGGTCGCAAATACCGCTATGTCTATTCCACCACGGCCGAGCCGGGCTGGTTCCTGTTCAATGGCTTTGTAAAGTCAGACCTGGAGACCGGGGCCAGCACCAGCTTCACCCTGCCCAAGGGGGTCTTTGCGTCCGAGTCTCCCTTCGCTCCGAAGGTGGGGGCGGTGGACGAAGATGACGGCTATCTGGTGAGCTTCCTGATGGACGAAAACACCGGAACCTCGGAATGCGTCCTGCTGGACGCCAAGCGCATCGAGGACGGCCCCGTCTGCCGCATCGCCCTGCCGCACAAGATCTGCAGTGGCACCCATGCGGTCTGGGCCGGGCGCGACGTGCTTCTGCCCGCCTGAAGATAAGGTGAGCCGGCTGCCACGGGGGGAATGGCAGCCGGCCCTGAGACGGGATCAGATCTTCTCGGGCATGGCCGAGGAGTGAAGATGCTCGATCTTCCAGGCTCCGTCTTCGAACTGGTAGAGGAAGCTGTAGCGCGCCTTGACGTCGGTCTTCACGCCCGTGGCCGCATCCGTCAGGGTCACGGTCCAGGTCCCGGCACGCAGCGCCCAGTCACAGCCTGCCTTGATATTGGTGCTGTCGATCTTGCCGACGGGGCTGCCCTTCAGGAACTTCACGAAATAGTCCCGGATGCCGGCGGGATCGGTGCGCGGCACATTGGCCACGGTGGC
This sequence comes from uncultured Alphaproteobacteria bacterium, assembly GCA_903930545.1. Taxonomy (GTDB): domain Bacteria; phylum Pseudomonadota; class Alphaproteobacteria; order Caulobacterales; family Caulobacteraceae; genus Phenylobacterium. The sequence goes on along the minus strand of CAIYZB010000047.1, from coordinate 2,615 downwards.
CAGCAGAACCGCGTCATCATCGAACAGGGCCGTCACGGTGTCCGGGTTCTTGGTGGCCCAGGCAGTGTTGAAGGTCGTGAACTGGGCATCCAGCTGGGCGGGCGTCAGGGTGTGGCAAACCGCCGGGCTCCCGGCGAGGGCCGGTTGAGTCGCGATCAGGGTCAGGCCCGCCACCATGGGCAGGGCGAGATAGAGGGGCCGCATTCGGCTATTCCTTTGTTTTTTCGAGAAGAATGGGGCGGTTCGACTTAGTCGAACAGCTCTTCGAGGAAGGATTTGCGGCGTTTGCCGTGATAGCCCTGCTCCTGCCTATAGCCCTGCTCCTGCCGATAGACAGGGTCCTGGCGATAGGTCTGGGTCGGTGCCGCAAGGGGACCGGTCGGCGGCAGGGCAGCCACAGATCGTTCGATGATCTTGTCCAGTTCACCCCGATCCAGCCACACGCCGCGGCATTTGGGGCAGTAGTCGATCTCGATTCCCTGACGGTCACTCATGACCAGGGCGACATTGCAGGCCGGGCAGGCCATGGATCCGTGGGCAGTCATTGAAACGCTCTCCCTGAGCCCATCTGGGCCTCGGCATGATCAGACTGCAGCTTGGCAATCCGGTCCTTGATCCTTAGGCGCAGGCTTTTCAGCGCCTTCATTTCGTCCTGGCGGGCAGGGCTGCGGCAGGTGTCGATTGCCCGGTTCAGACTGCGGTGCTCCGACTTCAGGCGCTCGATGTGCGGGTTCATGGTCGTCCTCCTTTGTGAGGAGAAGATCGCGCCTCGCAGATGATTGCTCAAATTGAAAGATCGAGAAGGATTTGATAGTTTGAAACTATCATGACCAGCCTTCGGCAACTTTCCTATCTCGTCGCCCTGGCCGATCTGCGGAACTTCCGCCGGGCGGCCGATGCTGTTCATGTCTCCCAGCCCACCCTCAGTCAGCAGGTTCGGGTACTCGAGGCCCACCTCGGGGTTGTTCTGGTCGAGCGCAACGAAAGTCCGGTTCAACTCACCCCCATCGGGCGCGAACTTGTGGCGCGGGCCCGCAGGATCCTGCTTGATGTGAAGGATCTGGAGGACCTGGCCCGTCGATCCCGAGCGGGAATGGGCGGCACGATCCGGTTCGGGGTCACCCCGACCCTGGGCCCCTATCTGATGCCCGGGATTGTCGCCGCCCTGCACCAGCGTTTTCCGGACATGCGGCTCTATATCCGCGAGGGCATCCCCGATGAGCAGGTGCGAGAGCTGGCCCGCGGCGAGCTGGACATGGTGCTCTCTCCCCTCCCGGTGGCAGGCAGCAACCTGCATATCGAGCCGCTGTTTCGTGAGCCCCTGCACATTGTCTGCCCGCCGGAACATCCCTTGGCGCGGCTGAGGACAGTCCAGAGAGCTGACCTGAGGGGAGCTGGATTTCTTAGTCTCGACCAGCGCCACCACGCCTACCGTCAGGACCGCGAGATCTGCGAGGCGCTGAGGGCAAATCTGCTGGAAGACTATGAGGGAACCAGCCTCGACAGTCTGCGCCAGATGAGCGGGTCAGGACTGGGCCTGGCCATCCTTCCTGAGCTCTACCTGCGCTCCGAGGTCGGGGGCCAGGACATGGTCAAGAGGCTTGCTCCGGCAGACTGGAGCGCAACCCGCTCCATTGCCGCGGTCTGGCGTGAGGGCGCGGCCTTTACGGACAGCTACCGTATCATCGCCGAGACCATCGCCACCGAAGCGCGGCGTGTTCTCGGCGAGGCCTTCTGAACGGCGGCTCAGGCCTTGGGCTTCTTCGGCGGCATGGGGATGAAGCCCGAGGTACGGGCGACATAGGCCTCATAGTCCGGACGCTTGCGGCGCATGCGGCCCTCGGTGGTGGGCACGCCGCTCCACTTGGTGAGCAGGAAGGTGATCAGGACGGCACCGGCAATGCCGAGGGCCCCGATGAGCCCGGTCTCTGCAGCGATCAAGGCCAGACCCCACCAGACGCAGGCATCGCCGAAATAGTTGGGGTGGCGGGTATAGGCCCACAGGCCTGTGTCGAGGATCTTGCCCTTGTTTTCCGGGTTCTTCTTGAACTGGACCAGCTGCCAGTCGCCGACGGTCTCGAAATAGATCCCGATGACGGCAAGGCCCACGCCGATCCAGGCAAGGGTCCCCAGAGGACCTGTTGCATTGACCTGACCCAGCTGGACCGGCAGGGAGACGGCGAACTGCAAGGGCATCTGCAGGGCGAAGACCAGCAGCAGGGAGGCCTTGGCATAGCCCCAGCCCCGATCAGACTGGGCCTTGCCCATCATGGTTGAATAGCGCCGGTCCGGCCCGTCCTTGCGCCAGCGCCAGAGCAGATAGAGGCCGAGCCTCAGTCCCCAGACCGTGCAGAGCACAGTCAGGGCGAGCCGATGGGGATCGTGTCCGCCGGTCAGCAGGTATGAGGTCATGGCAATCACCACCATGCCCAGGGCCCACCAGCTGTCGATGAAGCTGGGGTCCTTGATCAGCACACTGTAGCGCCAAAGGGCGATGAAAAGGCCCGCCGAGATCAGGGCATTGAGGGCGAGAAGTTGAAGAACGGGCATGGGGGGTCCGTGGGTTGGCGGGCCTAGCGGCCGGTCGAAATGGTTTCAGCGTTCAGCATGCGGGC